>JAFSXN010000110.1 GCA_017444015.1 Lachnospiraceae bacterium
CTTTTTAATGTTAAAAAAATCACCGGGTATTTCCCCATCATAGAGGTATACTTCTCCCCGGCTTCCATGATCTTAAGTCCCTGAAACATTTCCGGATCGCGCCCCTCCTCAAAGAAGCAGCGCAGCATATCCAGGGTCAGCGTCTTGCCGAAGCGCCTCGGGCGGGTAAAGAGATTTACCTTCCCCGTATTGTCAAGCAGATCCTTTATGAACAGCGTCTTGTCCACATAATAGTATCCCTTTCTGCTGAATTCTTCAAAAAATTCAATCCCTACGGGTAAAGGCTTAAACATACATATCTCCCTAAATCTTTCCTTGTTTCCCAAACAGCTACGATTATACTATAAACAGCAGACCCCCGCAAGGAACGCCAAAGCCTGATTCAGTCAGGATTTGGGTGCCCATTATTATTCAGTATGTATTCACAGCCCGCTCAATAGCAACGGTATTCTGCTAACCTTATTGGGCCGCATTTTCTACCCCTCAGGAAAGAATTCAAAAATTCCATCTTTTTCGCCTGCCTGCTCCGTCTCCCCTTGGCCTTCCGGGCCAAGCTCTTTCCTGATCGCCCCCACTAAAGAAGCATAGCTCCCAAGCAGCTCCCCATGCCGGCTATTCAGGATCTCTTCCTCTCCTAAATCTGCCGCATCCTGCAGCGTCTTCGCCGTTTCCGAAAGAGAAATCGCGCCGATCATTCGGGAGGTCCCTTTCAGCGCGTGAACGATGATTGCATACCTCTTCCAATCCTGCTTCTCAAAGAGCTCCTCAAGCTCTTTACGCTTTTCCTCTGCCCCCTTCACATATTCGGACAGGAGGGTACGGTAGAAGTCATCCTCATTCCCGCAATATTCAAGCCCTGCTTCAATATCGACACCCTCAGCCCGGAGCCCTGCATACTTCGTAATCATTCCTTCTCCTTTCCGTAAAAGCTCAGCATCCGTCTCCCTAATAAGTACCATTGTATAGGAAACAGCGTATATTAGCAAGCCGGCAGGTCGGTTTCCGATATGGAAAAATGCGTATCGCTCACGAGCTGCCGATCTGTGCAAATTACTTGAAAAGAGAGCCTCTGTATTGTAGAATAACCACACGGGGCAAAGTGTTTTGACGAATCGGCAAAGCCGCTCGTTTCTGAATATCTGGGAGGAAATTTTATGCCGCATCTGAATAGTAAAAATACCCTGAAAATCGCAGTCATTGGAGGCCTGATCGTAGCGCTGATCATGGTGGGCGGAACCTATTTTATGGGACGAAGCGCAAGCAGGGATACCGAAGCTGCCGTACGAAATGTCAGCCTTCTCTATCTCGATGAGCTGGCCGGAAGAAGGGAACAGGTCGTCGCCTCTACTCTGGACGGATATATAACCGATATGGATATCGCCATAGGACTGATGGAGGCGCAGGATCTAATCAGTGTCGAGAGCTTACAGTCGTATGAGGCGAAAATGAAGCAGCTCTACGGTCTGGAAAAATTCGCCTTTGTCGATGAGGACGGTATGATCTATACCTCCCGGGGTACAAGAACGGATATCGACCAGTACGCCTTTGATTATCAAACACTGTCCGAGGCGGAGATCTCCGTCAAAAATCCGGAAAGCGACGATGCGAAGCTCATCATCGCGGTTCCCGTCGATCGTCTGCCCTTTGAAGGAAAGCATCTCATCGTATGCTTTATGGAAATTGATATGGACGCTATGCTTGGTGTTATTTCCCTGCAGTCCGGGAACAACAGTACGACCTTCTGCAATCTCTATACCGCAGACGGCCTTTCTCTGACCAATCAGATCCTCGGCGGTCTGGCACGCGAGGACAATCTACTGACCGCTCTCTCTCAGGCGAAATTTGAAGAAGGATATGATCTGGACACTCTGAAAAATGATTTCACAAATGCTTCCACCGGCGTCATTTCTTTTACCTATAATGATATAACAGAAACCATGTACTATGTCCCGGTGCATAAGACAAACTGGATGCTTACCTATCTGATCCGCGAAAGCATTATCAGCGACCAGATCAGTACCATCTCGGCCGGCATCATTCGAAGAGGTCTGATCCAGTCGATCCTGACTGCCCTGGTCCTTGCCGCGGTATTCGGCTTTGTGATCGTTCAGATGAAAAAAACAGCGGATCTGACTTATGAACGGGAGCTGTCCGAGCGAACGCAGCAGGAGCTGGAAGAGCGGATCGCGCTGCAGGACGAGCTGTTAAAGCAGGAATCGCTCAGGGCGGAACAGGATCGGATGATTACGGCTATGGCCTCCGATTACCGGAGCGTCTATTACGTCGATCTCGATACGGGTGACAGCGTCTGCTACCGCAGTGACAAAAACGATACCGATATAAACGAAGGAGAGCATTTCAGCTTTCTTAAGGCCTTTACCGAATACGGCGAGAAATATGTCGATGAGCAGTACCGGGAGGAGTTTCTGGAATTTATCAAGCCGGAAAACATCCGAGCTAATCTGGAGGGAGAAGCCCTGATTGTTCTGCGTTATCTCGTAAGAAAGGGCAGCCAGGAAAGCTATGAAATGCTGCGTATGGCAGGTGTCAGACACCCCGCGGACAGAGATGATCATATCATCCACGCGGTAGGCGTAGGCTTTACGGATATCGACGCGCAGATGCGAGACTCCATCGCCCAGAAAGAAGCGTTAAGCGACGCTCTAAAAGCGGCTGAGGAGGCAAGCAAGGCAAAAACAGCCTTCCTCTCCACTATGAGCCACGAGATCCGAACCCCTATGAACGCAATTATAGGACTGGACAGTCTGGCCCTCAATGAGCCCGATATTTCCGATACTACAAAGGAATACCTTACTAAGATCGGCAGCTCCGCTCAGCATCTGTTGAGCCTGATCAACGATATTCTGGATATGTCCCGGATCGAATCCGGACGTATGATCCTTCGAAACGAAGAATTCTCCTTCTCAAAGCTGATGGAGCAGATCAATATCATCTTCAGCGGGCAGTGCGAGGAGAAAGGTCTTACCTACGACTGCAAGATCAACGGTCATCTGAACGACTATTATATCGGCGACAGTACAAAGCTTAGACAGGTACTGATCAATATTCTCGGAAACGCGGTCAAATTTACACCGGTCGGCGGACACGTGGAATTTACCGTCGAAAAAACTGCGGGCTTTGAGAACCGCTCGACACTCCGCTTTATGATCCGAGATAACGGCATCGGCATGAGCAAGGAATATCTGCCCAAGCTCTTTGATACCTTCAGCCAGGAAAACGCCGCCGCAACAAATAAATACGGCAGCTCCGGCCTCGGTATGGCGATTACAAAAAATATCATTGAAATGATGAACGGAAAGATCGATGTAGAGAGTGAGCAGGGGAAGGGCTCAACCTTCTACGTAAGCGTTACTCTCCTCGATTCCGATAAAAAGACGGAGGATAACTTAAAGGACATCGAGATCCGTCCCCAGGATATGCGGGTACTGATCATCGACGATGAGGAGATTGCGGGTGAACACGCAAAGCTCGTTTTAGGGCAGGCGGGAATCGATTCGGATCTGGCCTTTTCCGGAAAGGAAGCCGTGGAAATGGTTAAGGTCCACCACGCCAGACAGGAGCCCTACGACCTGATCATCGTAGACTGGCAGATGCCGGAAATGGACGGCGTGGAAACTACAAGAGAGATCCGCAAGATCGTCGGAGATGAATCCGCGATCATCATCCTTACCGCCTATAACTGGGACGATGTCTTAGAGGAGGCTACCGCCGCAGGCGTTGACAGCTTTATCGCAAAGCCGCTGTTCTCCGGAAACCTTTTAGACGAATTCAAAAACGCTTTAAAGAAGAAAAACATTGCCGCGGCGAGCGATAAGGAAAAAGCGGATCTGACAGGCCGCCACATCCTGATTGCGGAGGATATGGAGATCAACGCCCAGATCCTGATGGAAGTCCTGAAAATGCGTGAGATTGCCTCAGATCACGCCGAGAACGGGAAAGTTGCCGTGGAGACCTTTGCCTCCCATCCCGAGGGCTACTATGACGCGATCTTAATGGATATGCGAATGCCGGAAATGGATGGCCTCGCCGCGACAACCGCGATCCGGGAAATGGACCGTAAGGACGCGAAGACCATTCCGATCATCGCTCTTACCGCAAACGCCTTCGATGAAGACGTACAGCGAAGCCTCCAGGCGGGACTGAATGCCCATCTCTCAAAGCCCATAGATCCAGGCGTACTGTTTGAAACGCTGGAAAATCTGATCAGGCCCTGACAGCTCGCAATCGAACAGGGAAGACGAAGTCGCACCCTACTGCCGCGGGGCGCGTCCTGCGAATCGAGCAGGGAACAGAGCCTACTGATTGGACACCGTTGGCTGTCAAATGTATGCCCGTGCAAGCCCGGCATCCGCTTGACGGCCGTATCTCGCATAAAGAGAAACGCGGGTACTCATTCAAATGAGCACCCGCGAATTTTTATTTCTATATATTGTTTTCCCTTACAGAAGTTCTTTCTATACGGTAAAGAAGCTCAGATCCTCGTCGAGGCTGTGCGCCAGCTTCATAAGCTCCGCCGCCGAATGGCTGATGACCTCGAAGGTAGCGTTCAACTCCTCCATAGAAGCATTGGTCTCTTCGGTAGAAGCCGCATTCTCCTCGGATATCGCCGAAAGATCCGAAATGATCGTTACCAGACTGTTCTTGGATTCATTCAGGGTATCTACCCGATTGGAGATATTGGTCGAGCTGTCCGTAACACTGACAACATTCTCCTGCATACTTGCCATATCGCCCTTTGTGGACTCGATCTTCTGCGTCTGCTCCTCGATCGCGTCATTCAGCTCCTGAACGGTAATTACCGTCTTCTCGGATTCATCGATCAGCTCCTTGATAATAGCGTTGATCCGAACGGTAGCCTCCTGGGTCTGAGAAGCAAGAGAACCGATCTCGTCCGCAACGACCGCAAAGCCTCGTCCTGCTTCACCGGCTCTCGCCGCCTCGATCGAAGCATTTAACGCTAACAGATTGGTCTGCGAGGAAATATTTGTAATCAGGTTGGAGGCCTCCGAAATATTCTTCGCCGCCTCGTTCGTAGAACGGATCTGCGCGTCGATACTCTTCATACTCTCCACGGTACTTACATTCTGCGCCATCAGCTGATCCAGCGCTTCCATAGCTCTCGTACTGGCTTCCTTCATGCTGGCTGCGTATTCGCCAAGCTCGTCAACATTTGTCGTAATCCCATCGATATCATTTCCGATATCCGCCGTATTATTCGCGGAGGTCTGTACGCTGTCAGCCTGGCCGACCGCGCCCTTACTGATATCGTCGATGGCTGAGGTAACCTGCCCGGAAGCCTCAGAGGCCTGCCCGGCCGATTCCGAAAGCTCCTGTCCGGCCTGGGAAACATCTCCGGAAAGATTTTTCGCGGAGCTTATAACCGTAGTAAGCTCCTCTACCAGAGTCTGAGAGCTTTCCGCAATAGTTCCGAGCTCGTCCGTCCTGTCGAGAGCCGCCTTGGAAAACTCTACTCTCAGATCGCCGGAAGCCATCTGAACAAGGGAATCCACGATATTTTTCATAGCCGCCGCGCTGCTTCGATAAAGAACAACGCCAATTGCAATTACTACGCAGACGCAAACCAGAGCAAGTAAGATCATCGTAACGATGATCTTACGGATCGCCGCGTTTACATCCGCCGTCTTACGGAAGGCAACCGTCATTCCTCCGATCGAACCGTCATCCGCAAGGACAGGCGCGTAAACTCCGGAGTACTGCTGACCGGCTACGATATAATTCGGACGGTAATAGGTCTGTCCGCCCCTTACGACCGCATTATAGATATCATTAGGCGCCGTAGTATCCGCATTCTTCCGTCCAACCGGTGAACCGTCTACCGTCGTGATCGCCCGGATATTGTCATAGAAGATCGCATAATCAAGACCGGTACGTTGTTTTAAAGCGCCGGTAAACTGCCCTTTGAACGCGGTTTCTCCTTTCCAGAGCACATCGTCCTCGTCCAGGTTCCATTCTCCTTCGTACATACGCTCGATTTCATCCGCCATCTGAATCGCGGCTGTCTTCAAGGTCTCCTCCACCAGCTGTTCATAGGTAGCTGACAGCTCACGGGATGCGAATATCGTCAGTAACAGCGCGATTGCCGTACACGCGGCTATCGAAATAATGATGATATTCAGCACCAGCTTTTTGTTCCTAGTCTTTTTCTGCTTCACGTCTCCTCCTTCTGCGCCTCATAAGTACGCATCTTATTTTATTCAGAAATGCGCATACGATCTAAGAACACAGAGCCGACCCGCTTAAGATCCGCACAAGACCCCATATGCGCCATAAGGAATTACGAAGAGAATTATATCATAAATCTGCGCAGAGGGAAACTATGTTTTTACCATTCTTTACTTTACTCCGCTGCTCCTTGATTGCCAAAATAAATTCCACCCCTACAGTTCCAATATGGAATTTACTCTGACAAACCCCCTTAATCTGTAATACCTGAATTTACTATGGCAAATATCCTGGGATAGTTCAGATATCGGAAAAAAGGCGTTTTCAGGTTGAGAACGCCGCCCTGCCATGATAAACTGTTTAAGTGGGGAGCGTCTTTTTTTACAGGAGAAGGTTATGAAAAGAATATTACTGGCGGACGACGACGATATGAATCTGATGGTCACGGATATGATTCTGTCGGAAATGGGCTATGAGGTGACGTCCGCTGAAAACGGCAGAGCGTGTATCGAGCTTTTGAAGGAAGGGCACCACGATCTGCTGCTTTTGGATATAGAGATGAAGGATATGAGGGGCCTTGAGGTTCTCAGGGAAATCCGCTCGATTCCGGAGATAAGCGATACCCGGACGGTATTTCTTACCGCCTCCTCCCATAGAGAGGATATGATGGACGCGATCCGTCTCGGAGCCCTGGATTTTATCCGGAAGCCCGCGCTGCCGGAAAACCTCCTGCACGTCGTAAGAAACGCTTTAAGCGCAAGGATCAGGGATCTGATTCTGGTTGTGGACGATGATCCGATGACAAGGATGGCTACCGAGGAAATGTTCGGAATCCGTTACCGGGTCGTCTGCGCCGAAGGCGGAGAAGAGGCCCTCTCTTATATGGTGGAGGAAAAGCCGGATCTGATCCTTTTGGATTTTCATATGCCGGGTATGAACGGACTGCAGGTCCTTGAGAAAATCCGGGAAAACGAGAGCTACGGGAATATTCCGGTGATCTTTCTGACGGCGGACGACGACGCGGATACCGAGGCTGAGCTGTTTGAGGCCGGGGCAATGGACTATATTCGAAAGCCCTATATTATGCAGGTCGCGCTGCAGAGGATCCGAAGGGTCCTGGAGCTTAAGCATCTGCAGGACTCCCTTCAGGACGAGGTCGAGCGAAAGACCATTGCTGTTGTCGAGAGCAACCGGAAAATACGCAAAATTTCTCAGCAGGTCATTTTAGCGCTGGCCGGAATCATAGACGAAAAGGACCGCTATACCAGGGGCCATTCCACGAGAGTCGCGGATTATTCCCGGGATATCGCCAAGCGTATGGGCAAGCCCAAGGTAGAGATCAATGATATTTATAATATCGCGCTTCTGCACGACGTGGGAAAAGTCAGTATTCCGCGTTCGATCATAAACAAGCCGGGAAAGCTCTCCCCCGAGGAATTTGAAATCATCAAGAATCATACCGTTGCGGGCTACGAGGTCCTTAAAACCATATCGGAAATGCCCTCCCTTTCGGTCGGCGCCCGCTGGCACCACGAGCGCTTTGACGGCAGGGGCTATCCGGACGGCATAAGCGGCAGGGATATTCCTGAAATCGCAAGGATTATAAGCGTAGCGGACTGCTATGACGCCATGACCTCGGACCGGAGCTACCGTAAAGCCCTGCCCCAGGACTTTGCGAGAGAAGAAATCAAACGGGGGCGGGGGAGCCAGTTAGACCCTGATATCGCTGATATTATGTTAAAGATGATAGATGAGGATACCGGTTTTCGTATGTGCGGAGGAAAAGGATGAATTCGATCACGCTTTATACAGAGGAAATTGACGATCTAAACGAGGCTGCCCTGGAACTGTTCTCTCAGGCGGAGGAATTTGTGTTTCAGAAAAACAGCATGGGGATCCTGTATACAGAGGAGGATACCGACTACTCCGAGCTCTACGGCCTTTTATCCGAAAAATGGGATTTTCCCATTGTCGGCTGTACGGCAACGGCCATGCTCCTTGGAAAAGAGGGCTACTGCGGACTGGGAATTTCGATAATGCTTCTGACGGCGGACGACTGCGAATTTGCCGCGGGAATAACAGAGGACCTGAATCAGAACAATCTTTATAAGGAAATCGGCGAAGTGTACGGGGAACTTAGGAAAAAGCTTTCAGAGGAGCCGAAGTTGGTCCTGACCTTCGGCGGAATGTCCAGGGACGACGTACGGAACGTATCCGGCGACGATCTGGTAGACGCCATTGATAAGGCGACGGGCGGGATACCGATCTACGGGGTTCTTGCCTCGGACGGCTTTACCTTCGATAAATTCCGTATATTCCATAATGAGAAGGAATCCATGGAGGCTGAGATCCTGGTACTGATCTCCGGGAATATCGAGCCGAAGATGATCTGTATCAATTCCGTTGAGAACCGGGCCAATTTCTACTATGAGGTAACGGAGTCCCACAGCAACCAGGTAGACCGATTGGGGAATTCAACCTTTGTAGAAGCTCTGGCGGGGGAAAACCTGAAAATCGATCAGGATGATATTCAGGGAGCTTATCTTCTGTCTCCCTTCGTATATACCCAGGAAAAGGAAAACGGGGATAAGATCGAGGTAGCAAGAACGTTAATGTCCCTAAACCGCGAAAAGGGAGCCGGAAACTTTATTGGGGCGATTCCCCAGGGCTCCTATCTGAGCATCGGGATCATCAGCCGGGCGGATGTCCAGAAATCGGTACAGATGGCCTTCGATATAGTCTTTAAGGAGCTAGAGCAGAAAGGCAACAAATATCACACACTTCTTTGCAATTCATGCAGCGCAAGGTTCTTAGCGCTTGCCAACAATACCGCGGCGGAGGCCAAAACCTATATCGGCCGTCTTCCGGAGGACGTATCCCTGATGGGGATTTACGCCAACGGAGAGCTGTGCCCGGTAAAGGGAGATAAGACAGGAAAGTATTATAATGTGTTCCATAATTTCACATTTACGATTCTGGCGATCTGATGATGAATAACGAAGCTTCCGAAACAGAAAAACAGCTTTTAACTGAAAACAAAAAATTAAGCAGAGAGCTGAAACGGCTCAGAAAGGATAATGAGCTTTTACGGATCGCGAATGAGCAGGCGACGTATACGCAGGCCTATATCCAGAAGGACAGTATCCGGCAGGCCTTTTATAACGAACAGCTCCTCAGGTCCGCGGCCAATCTTCTGATCCTTACGGACGATCGGATGCAGACTATTGTAACCTCCGATGTGTTTTTTGAATACAATAACCGCTATGACAAGTTGCGGGTAAAGCAGGGGATCCCTCTGTCGGAGGCGCTGTCGGGGGTATTGGACGAAAAGGATCTGAGGGAGCTTATCAAAAAATGCGCCCTGGCCCTCGAGGGCGAAAGCATCGATACCTATCTGGTCCGAAGCATCGTCCTTGGAAAACAGATGGACTGGCAGATCCATATCCGCCGTATGCAGCAGGGGGAGCAAATCGTCGGCCTCAATATTCTGTTCGCGGATTCGACCAAACTGGTCAATGCTCTGGAGCAGGCAGAAGCAGCGGATCGGGCAAAAAGCAACTTTCTTGCGAATATGTCCCATGAAATCCGTACGCCCATGAATGCCATCGGGGGGATGGCCGAATTTATCCTGCGGGATACAAAGGAGGAGAATACGAGACGCTACGCCGCCTCGATTCGCTCCGCTTCCCGGACGCTTCTTTCGATTATTAACGATATTCTCGACATTTCCAAAATCGAATCCGGCAATTTTGAGCTCATCGAGGAGGATTTTCAGACCGCCTCCCTGATTCAGGACGTCGTTACGATTATAGAGATCCGCCTGCAGGATAAGCCGGTAAGGCTGGAAACGGTTATTGATCCGGCTCTGCCCGGGAGACTTTACGGTGACGAGGTTCGCCTGAAGCAGGTTCTTATTAACCTCCTCGGAAACGCGGTGAAATTTACAGGGGAAGGCAGTATTACGCTTGAAATAAAGGTCGAAAGGGAAGACGATACACACTGCCGCCTTAAGATGAAGGTAAAGGATACCGGCATCGGGATACAGGCTGCGGATCTGGATACGATCTTTTCCAGCTTTACCCAGGTCGATACGAAAAGGAACCGCGCGGTGGAGGGAACAGGACTCGGTCTTGCCATCAGCCGGAAAATGATCGAAATGATGGGCGGTACGATATCGGTTAAGAGTGTGTACGGACAGGGAACCGAGTTTATTTTTGATGTACTGACGAAGGTCGAGAGCTGGAAAGCGATCGGCGATTTCAAGGAAATGAAGGGTCCTGTGGTCAACCCTTACCAGATTACCTTTAAGGCGGAGCAGACCTCGGCTCTGGTCGTAGATGACAACCAGATGAACCTGGACGTAGCGGAGGGGCTGCTTTTGCCCTACGGGATACAGGTTACCTGCGTGGAAAGCGGGGAGGAGGCTCTTGGCACCTTAAAGGAAAACGGATACGATATTGTGTTTATGGATCACATGATGCCGGTTATGGACGGCGTCGAGACCCTGCGAAAGCTTCGGGAAATGCCGGGCGGAGAAGGACTCTGCGTCATAGCTCTTACCGCTAACGCGTTAAGCGGCGCGGCAGCCGAATACAGCTCCCTGGGCTTCCAGGGGTTCCTCGCTAAGCCTATCGAGCCGCAGGAGATGGAGCAGATCTTAAAAAGACATCTTCCGAAGGAAAAGCTGAAGCCTCTTTCGGGAGCCTCAGAGAATCTCTCAGGAGACCCGGAGAAAGATTCTTTGGTGAAAGACTCTCCTGCTCCTCTCTCAGAGACGGGCGGAGTTATCGATCCGGAAATCGGCTTGAAATACTGTATGGGCAATCAGGCCTTTTATCAGAAGATGCTTAAGACCTTCGCGGAGGGAGAAAAGAGGAAGGAGCTTTCTAAACTCCTTAAGGAGCAGGCCTTAGAGGACTACCGGATCGCCGTTCATACCGTAAAGTCCACGGCGCGGACGATCGGCGCCATAAGGCTTTCGCATACCGCAAAGGAGCTTGAGGATATGGCCCGAAGGAGGGATGTTACCGGGATGCCCGAAAGGCACGCCGCTTTGTTAGAGGAATATGAACGGGTTTTAAATCAAATCAATCAGGGGTGAAGACGTCCCTGCCTCCAGTGCTTTCGGCAGAGAGCGGTATAGTTGGAGTTTTCGCCCATAACGATCTGGTCCGCGAAGGCTAAAAGGGCTTCGCTGCCGGTTTAATTATCATCGGAAGGTACCTCCTGCTCTCCTCCTCCATAAAGCTTCCGATCCATTCGTGATCCAGCCTGTTTTCC
>JAFSXN010000111.1 GCA_017444015.1 Lachnospiraceae bacterium
GAGGAATGGAGGTCGGATTATATGAAGGAAAGAACGTTGATCATGGACGCTATATTTGAGGAGCGCCAGCGGGCTGAATCCGCTGAAAAGAGGATTAAAGAATTAGAGGAACAGATCGCTTCCCTGGGCTTTATCCCGCACGGGTTGAATGTCAATGAAAACGATACTATAAGTACAAATCCGGACGTAAAAGAAGAGGTATCTACTGTGCCGGAAATGAGTCAGGTAATATTTAACAAAGGCTTTTCGGAGGGAGCGGAGGAAAAACAATCCGACGACGTAAGGAAGCTGGCTGAATACTTTATAAAGGAAAACCCTGAAACTACAGTTGAACAAGCTACAGAAATGGCAGAAGGAATATTAAAATAAAAAGGAGGATTTTCAAATGTTTGAGCAATTTAAGCTGCCCTACAGCTACGACGCATTGGAACCGCAGATCGACGCGCTGACGGTCGAAACGCATCACGGCAAGCATCACGCGACCTATACCGCAAACCTCAATAAATTCGCGGAAGAAGCAGGGGTTGCCGATAAGGAGATCACCGAGCTGCTCGGATCCCTCGATACAATCGCGGATGAAAAGCTGCGCACTGCTATCAAAAATAATGGCGGCGGCTTCTATAACCACAACCTGTATTTTATGACCCTCTCTCCAAACGGCGGAGGAGTGCCCGGCGGTATCCTTGCTGAAAAGATCGATCAGGCCTTCGGCGACTTTGACGCTTTTAAGGAAAAGCTCAGCGCTCTTGCCCTGTCACAGTTCGGCTCCGGCTGGGCCTGGCTCTCAACGGATAAGAGCGGAAATCTTGTTCTGTCGCAATCCCTGAATCAGGACAACCCGATCAGTCAGGGAACCGGCAATATCCCGATCTTTACGATCGATGTATGGGAGCACGCTTACTATTTGAAATACAAAAACCTCCGTGCGGACTATATCAAGGCGATCTTTAATATCGCAGACTGGAACAAGGTCGCAGAGCTGTATGAAGCAGCAATCAAATAAATATCAAACGTTATTTTCATCTGTTATTCGGCGGATCCGTCCTGTCAGGGTCCGCCGTTTCTATTTCTGATTCTCTTGTTTTGACGAACCGGATGCTACTCGGATCAGCTGTTCTCTTTTGGAACGATATTGAATGATCGGCATATCCGCCGAAACCAGGTTCTCCTGCATATGCAGCGATGATTTCTTCGGAAGCTGCGTTTCTACGATCCGTTTGTCCTGCCGCTCAATAATACGGTTTGCAATGCTTCCAAACCAGGCGATCACCTTGTCGACCCATTTCATGCCTGTGATTTTATTATAGAACCGCAGGGCGATAATGGAATTCTCCTCATCGACCGGAATGAAAAAGGCAAAGATCATGATCTTGTCCGTCACATGGTTGAGCCACATATTCGGGAATTTGAAGGTCAGATTTGTATTCCGGATCTCGCATTCCTCCGCAGGCTTCGGGATCTGACCCTCGTCGACCTCGTTGTTGGCGCTCGTCTGCAGCGTATTGTCATCAAGCCAGACGATCTTCGGACCGTTCGCGAGAGTCTTGTTCCCGCGCCCGATGGTTGTTTTATGTACAAAAGCCAGATGAGAAACATCCAGCTGGTTCTCGATTACCCGCGAATAATGGACCTTCCAGGCATCGTTCATATGATCACAGGTATAGGAAGGGTCCAATAAAACGTCAAAGCAATCCGGCTCCTTGTCCGGTTCTCCTTCTCCGTACCAGGCGAAAATGATTCCACCCAACTCCTTTAGATGATAGCTTTCGAGATGAAAGCGAGCATAATCCGCCGTCGAAGCCTTTCCGTCCGAGGGTACAAAAACGCATTTTCCTGTCGGATCGTACTCGATCCCGTGAAACGGACACCGAATATGCTCATGACTGATACAGCCCTTTGCAAGAGAGGCTCCTCTGTGAGCGCACAGGCTGGTAACACAGCCGGCTTCTCCTGCCTGGTTCCTGAAAAAAACCAGGTCCTTTCCGAAGCGTCTGGCTCCGACCACCTTTCCCTTTTTCAGCTGATGTGAAGATAAAACGGCATACCATTGATTCGGTATCATAAACGCTCCTTTCCGGAAATTTTATTCTATAGTAAACAGCTCATCTGCTATTTATACTCATTAACGTAAATCACTGCTATTACATAAATTGTATAACGAGCAAACGCAGGGAAGCTTAAGATTAATAATCGGCAGTTAATTGCGTTTGCGAGTATAATACCTCCGACTTAAGGAGGCTTCCGGTTTTTCTTATTCTGAAAGCCGGTACGCAAGCATCGCCCAGGTTTCTCTGTGCCTGGTAAATATCCCCGTAAACTCCTCGATGGGAACCGGGCTCGGATCTCTTCCCAGCTCGATCGTTACACCGGGCTTTTTCAGTGCTGTATGCACATAATCCCCGAATCCGGCTTTATCCTTCTCGTGGTCCGCTGTACTGTAGATCGGATACCGTGTAAACTCAGAAAGTGCCTGCGCCAGCTCATAGGACTCCTGTAAAAGCGCCTCCTCCATCCCAAAGGAATCATAGTAGATCAGCTGCCCTCTGGTATGGTAATTGAGATAGCAGGAATAGTCTTTTTTCTGACTTTCCGCCATCAGAAGTCGGGTCTCCGGTTCGGATCCGGGCTCCTTTCCCTTGGCCTGCCCATGGGAGGGATAGGTTTTATACTTAGCCTCCTCCCAGCCGATGTCAAAATTATCGTTGATATCTACTCCGTTCGCGTTGCTTTTCCACTGGGTCAGATATTCGTCGTAAGAAATATAGTCGTCTGCGGTTTCCCGGGGCAAGCCCCGATAGTTATCCGCCCAGTAATAGGTCCCATTTCCGTCGGGCAGGAAGGATAAATATTTCTTATCTGTTTCATAGCAGTCTCTGAGAAGCTGCCTCTGCTCTTCCGTCTGTACCGCATCCTCTCCAAGCTGGCTGATCGAAACTCCGTCCGGATTGACCATGGGATAGATATGAAAACAGACCTGATCGAAAATCTCGCTGTAAAAAAGATTATGATAACAGCCGTTATAATATTGTGAAGCATAATATTCGATGAGCTTCATGGTAAGCAGCGTCGTCATATATTCCCGCCCATGAATACTCGCGTCAACAAAGACATGTCTTTCAGCGTCCGGATTTCCCAGAGTCAGCTGATAGATCTCTCGGCCGGAAACGCTCTGCCCGGAAGACCTGCAGCTCAGAATCTCCGGATAGGCTTCGACAAGCTCGTTCAGATCCGCCTGCATTTCCTCATAGGTATATTCTGCTTTGGAAATATCAACCACAGGCAGTTCTTTCAGCCCTTCAAAGCGCCAGTAAACAGGTGTACAGAAGTTTGCTGCCAGATAGCCCTCGTGTCCGTTTTGCTTCGTCAGTATGTGATAAAAGCCACTGTCATCTCCGGATCCGTCGATCCGCTTTACTAACTCTCCGGACGGAAGCCTCCCAAGTTCTGCGCTTTGCGTATCGGGCTTGCTCCAAAGCGGCAGCGATTCTACCGGAACAGCAGCATACAGGTTTTCTTCGTCCTCTGCCCGATCTGCCTCGTTTATTTCCGGAAAAGCTTCATCGATCAGTCCGTCATCACCCGGAACGGCATCGTAGCCGTCTTCGATGGTAATTTTCATAAGATCCCACTCATCTGTCTGGCAACCGGTGAGTAGGAGCGTGGAGGTGAAGAGAGTAGCAAATATCACCCGAATAGAGACTCCGATTTTTTTAGGGAAACGCTGATTAAAGCGTTTCCCGCGCGAAAATCGCGGCCGCTTGCGGCCTTCCGATGCGATTTTCTGCGCATCCCGCCGGAGGCAGATAAGGAAAAACTGACTAATCAGTTTTTCCTTAGATATCGTGCCTGAACTGTTATTCTGTCTCTGCCCGATGACGTTATTTCTATATCGTATTGTATTCACAGACCGCTGTAATATATCCATAAAATATCTTCGTTGACGAACCCGATCAGTCTCTCAAACTCTTCAGGGTCTCATACAGCTCGAGATCCGATGCGGTCACCTTGATATTCGTATCCAATACCTGACCATCCGGATAGGTTATCGTAACAGCAAGGATCGTATCCTCCGTGATTCCTTTATTTCTGACTGCGTTTAAAAACATCGGAAACTTGGGATGATTGGCGGTAAAGGTGTCCCAGGCTGTTTTTATCTTCATTATATCGGGTATGTTCATATGTTGCTCCTTTAAGGTTTTATTAATATGCGTTAATCCTTCCAGATCGCCTGTACCCTCAATACGTGGATTCCTTGAGGTTTTATTACTGTGCGGTTGAGATCCTTCCATGTTCTCCAGTTGTACAGGCAGGGATTTTTGCCATAAGTATTGTATCCCATTCATCTGAAAAAGACAATCGAGCAGGAAAAGAACCCCTGCTCGATTGCCGTGTTGGTTATAAAATATGTTCCCGTGCAAGCATGAGACCTTCTTAATAGTCGTATCGCGCAAAAAAAATAGAAAGAAGCGTTAAACTTCTTCCTATTCCTTCACCGCTGTATCGCGGTTTCGAGGCGACTGCCGGATTTGAACCGGCGATAAGGGTGTTGCAGACCCGCGCCTTACCACTTGGCTAAGTCGCCGTAAACTAAAATCTTCCGAATACGATCAGCAAAAATGAACTGCACCTTCGGCAATCGTTTCCGGGGGCCTCTCGACCTAATGGTCGTTCGGCTGATCGACATTTTCTTCGAAAACGTCGATCTCTGACTCCGACGGGAATTGAACCCGTGTTACCGCCGTGAAAGGGCGATGTCTTAACCTCTTGACCACGGAGCCCTTTACTCGTAAACTCAATTAACTGCCGTTTTTAAATCTTAAGCAACCCTGCGTTTGCTCGTTATACAGTTTATTTAACGACAGTGATTTACGTTAATGAGTATAAATTACATAAAAAGGTTGCTGAATGAGCAACCCCTCTTTAGTTTCTTTGTTTACCCTTCGAAGCAACTAACTCCCCGAGTAGGGCTCGAACCTACAACCCTTCGGTTAACAGCCGGTAGTTCTTCCTCTGTTTCACCGTCTGGCCGTTCTTCTTCCCTCCTCTACCTGGGGAACTCGCCGCAATGCTCTACCATTGAGCTATCACAGCTTCTCAACTCCCCGAGTAGGGCTCGAACCTACAACCCTTCGGTTAACAGCCGGTAGTTCTTCCTCTGTTTCACCGTCTGGCCGTTCTTCTTCCCTCCTCTACCTGGGGAACTCGCCGCAATGCTCTACC
>JAFSXN010000112.1 GCA_017444015.1 Lachnospiraceae bacterium
CCTCTAATGTCGTCATGCTCCCTTTTGGCGTGCGCTTTTCTCCCGGTTCATACAGCTTGTCATAATCAAAGGGAACCGGATTCTTAAACGGCGAGCTGTCCATGCTGCTCTCTTCTACGGTACCTGCCCCGTAAGGCGTCGGGTCGTAGATCGTCGCTGCCTTAAAGTTTCCTTCCGCCGCAGCCCGCGGAACCTGGACAAGCGCTTCTACCAGATCCGCCTTCCCATCAGAATCCGTATCGTGATCCGTCTCGATATACACGCAGTAACGGAGGATATCGCTGCCCTCATTGGTATAGTCTGTATCCCGCAGATCTGTATATGTAAGGATTGGCTGCGCCATCCCGTTCTCAAAGACAAGGTTTTTCCCGGAACCTGCTTTATTACTAACCTGTGGTGCTGCCTGGGTCGCACATCCTGCAAGACTTGAAAGGATCCCCAAAGCCAAAAGGATAGCGATCATAAACCTGCATGTCTGTCTTTTCATCATTTACCTCCTGTTCCAACAAATTCCATCAATCACCAGACTGCGATCCGGTCATCCGGCGCAACGTACATCCCGTCGCCCTCCTTGATCTCGTAAGTCTCCAGGAATTCGTCAAATTGAGCACTGGAAACATTCGACCGCAGGTAATTCAGCGGATGTACGTCAACCGTCGCGTAATACTCCATCACTTCCTTGCTCCCGGTTCTCGCCCACAAGATCGCATTAGCACGGAAGAACTTATCGTAATCAAAATCGTCCACCTTCTCCGCCATTTTTAACATACACTTTAAGCCCGCCATATCGGCAATGGCTTCCGTCTGGACTAACTGCCCGAAGTAGGGAGTTCCATCGTCAAAGGCAACTACCTGGTCGTAATAATCGATCAGCTTCTGCGCTCTGTCTGAGAAGGCCGCATAATCCTCGTCTGTCCACCAGCTCTTCACATTTCCTTCTGCGTCATACTGAGCGCCGTTGGTATCAAAGGCATGGGAGATCTCGTGTCCGATGACGCTGCCCAGAGCACCGTATTTTTCCTCTAGGGACATATCGCTCCGATAGGTTACATCACAGAAAAAACCCGGGATGATATTGATCGAGTTATTCGTCGGGTTATAAAAGGCATTTGTTTCAAGGATATCCATCCCCCACAGCTCCTTATCCACTTTCCCATTCAGCTTGCTCAGGGCATCCTCATGGGAAGCCTCAATATACTCCTTAAGAGCGCCAAAATAGCTGCCACCGTCCTTCTTTGCGGTCACATGATACATGGAATCATCCTCCCATTTATCAGGGTATACTGCATGGATTGTGATATGGCGGAGCTTGCTCTGGGCCTCCTTTCTTGTTTCTTCCGACAGCCAGTCTACGGTTTCAAACATCTCATCGTAGGTATCAATAGCATCCTGGCAGAGCGTCCGAATTTCCTCCCGGATCTCTTCACTTAGATAACGTTCCACATATAAACGCCCAAAGCAGCCGGAGAAAAGCTGTCTGGTTTCTGAATAGGCAAGCTCCTCATCCGGCTGAGAGCTTGTCGCG
>JAFSXN010000113.1 GCA_017444015.1 Lachnospiraceae bacterium
AGGTCAATCATCTGCTTCTTCAGAACGAACAGCTCCTGTTGCTTTTCCTCTTGCTGTGCAAGGATTTCCGGGAGTTGTTCCTGCGATATCCCGTAGGAGGCCAACTCGTTCAGGAGTTCCCGGTAGGAGAAGAGGAGCTGCGTTTCTGGCATCCTCCGACGACATCAGGCAGGAGGGCATTTCTTTGGTTTTCCCATCCGCGTAATCTATCACCGCCCTGGCTTCGATCAGGGAAATATCCTGAAACTTATATCTCATACTTCCCACACCCAAAAGTGGGATAAATGCCGTAAAATCAATGCTTTAGCAGCATAGCCTAAATGTGGTAAAGCGATGGAGCTTGTTTACCAGGAACTGCAGGACATCACATTCATCAAAGCCCTTGGACTAATCCTTGAATTGTTCAAAGAGGGCATGATGAAACTACTCGGCATAACGGAAGCACAGATTCAGACCGTAGTGGACTATGTGGTATCGGCATTGCCGGGGTACCTGCAAAGGTCTCTGTCAGTCGCTAATTGCATGGCGCAGGCAGCATAACTATTTTTCAAGGTGCAAATCCGCATGAATCAAGGATTAATAGCCCGTTTGGGTGTGGGAAGTATGAGTAATCAGATATGATTGAGTAAAGAGTAAAGGGTGATATGTCCAGAAATTGGATCAGTCTGTCCTGAAAATCATGATAATGCTGTTTCTCAAGATACGCGACATGTGATGCACCTTTTATCAGTTCCAGGCATGATCCCTCTGGAAGATCATCCAATACGTCATATATCAGATCATAATTTAAATAAGGATCCTTATCACCGCAAATGACAAGAGTAGGTACTGTGATCTTTTTTAGATCGATCAGCTTCTCGGATTCAGAAACGCAGATATCACGACGTCCGCCGTTCGGACTCTGCTCTCCGTCATAATGCCAGCATTTTGAACATAACATTTCGATCACTACGGGATCCGTGATATCCAGATCAAATTTTCCCTCTGCATCCTTCTGAAAATCATCCGCAGCGTGATCCCAAGTATTGTGATGAAAGGGCTCGGTCACCTCACTCGCGCCTATGCCGGTTAAGATAGGGGCGTACAGTACAAGCTTTCCTAAATGTCCCGGATGCTTGATCGCAAACCGGCTTACTGTCACCGTTCCCCAGCTCCATCCCAGGACATCGATCCTGTCTTGCCCCGTTTCCTTAACAATCATCTCGATAGCTGCATTGATATCCTCTGCAGCATAATCCGAATCCGGCAGGAAACCATCCTCTACCTGTTCTGATTGTCCAAAGCCCGCTATATCCAGCCGCCAGACAGCATACCCCTCACGAGCCAGCCGTCGTACAAGGCTGTAATCCTCATAGTCAATATCAAACTCATGGGAAGAATATGTTACACCATGGATCAGCAATATATTTTTCTCCGGCTGCGCTGCCTCTGTCTTTACACAATCCAGATGCAATGCAACTCCTTCCCTGTCCAGAGGTAATTCCTCGTAGCTATATGCTACATCTGAGGCAGCGTTTTGTGTGCTGTTTACGGCATTGATCCTGATACTGCAACCGGAAAAAATCCACAAAAGCAGCATCAAACAAAGCATAATACTTTTTTTGTTTGTTTGATTTTCCTTCTTCTTTATCATATCCAACTATAGTCTCCGCCGGTAATTGCCAGACTGAGCAGGGCATCGTATTTTTCGACGTCCTCTCCCTCGATCACTTCAAGCAGCTTCGCTGATTCCTTAACAGAGGGCATTTCATCATCCGGGCCAATCTCCATATCGTGAGCTTCCCCGCAGTATGGACAGACAAGCCTCGAAGCAATACGGACGTCCAGAAAGCGTTCTCTGCATTCCTCACATTCATAATATCCGCATTTTTCAGTGTCATCAGGTACGTAGTACATGGCTTTCTTACTCCTCAACAAATCGATTATATCACGACTATGCAGAACAACAAAGCGTATTTATGGTCAACGTTTGTGTGAATCCAATCTCTTAACCCATACCGAATAGTTATTTCTGAAGTTTGTTATACTCGCGAACGCAATTAATTGCCGTTTCTGATAACGCAAACGTACTGAAATTGCGTTTGCGAGTCCGATTAATCGGCACTGAAAAGCGTTAACCAGTATACATTCAGTTTTCAGTCGTTATTCTTATTCGTGTATTCTGATCTGGATAATATCCCCAAAGGAAATCAGCATTTCATCTACCAGTATCGTTTGGGAAACATCGGGATCTATGCGCATACAGGTTCCGGTGACGGTGAGGTATTTGCCGCCTGTTTCATAGGCTTCGCTGTTGACGTCGCTGCAGGGTTCAAAATACGTTACCGATACCTGGACGTTATTTTCAAGAGCGAGTTTTCTGGTCGTGGTAAGCTCGCATAGCAGGCGGATCTTATCGCCCAGGTCTTCGAGAATCCCGGCATCCGTTTCTTTCCTTTCCTCGTAACGTTCATCCTTTGCGATGACGGCAGCGCTGAAACCCCGCAAGGCATCGAAGGGCGCAAAGAGTTTGGCTCTTCTTGAGAGATCCATTTTTGGGTGCCTTACGGAGAAGGGATCGTCTGTACTGTGGCGGGGCTTTCCTTTGAGGAAAACCTCCCGGTATTTGAAATTTTCCGGTATTTTGTATTCGCTTTTAGTACCCATATGCCTGTGATCTATTATAGAACAAATGTTCGATATAATCAACAGTTTTTTCACATCTTACCATTGTTTTGAAGGGAGTACGGATTTATACTGATAATAAAGCGTGATTATTGTGGATTCAGGCTTTGGGCAGGCGGGATGAAGGTTTTTTTCAGAGAAGGAGGTAAAGTTATGCCGTTTATTGATTCAAAGGTAAGTGTAAAGATTACGGAAAAGCAGGAAGAGGAGCTGAAGACAAGATTAGGACAGGCGATATCTGTTATACCAGGGAAGAGCGAAAGCTGGCTGATGACCGGTTTTGAAGACAATTATCATCTATATTTTCGGGGCAGGAAAGAGGAGCCGATGGCCTTTATTGAGGTGAGACTTTTTGGCGGACCTGATAAACAGGCTTTCTCAAAGATGACTGCGGAGATCACAAAGATCTTCGGGGAAGTTCTGGGAATTGCCCCGGACCATATGTATATCAAATATTCCGCGACTGCTGATTGGGGATGGAATGGCGGGAATTTCTGAATTAAAGAGAATAAAAGAATATGATTCCGTTGAAGCCTGCGTGGCTTTCTGTTTCGGACCGGATATACGGATCGACAGGACACGGTATGTTGGCGGGGGAGATATCAACGAGTCGTATTGCCTGGATCTGAGTAATGGACAGAAAATTTTTGTGAAGAAAAATACGATCCACAATTATGGCTTTTTTGAAGCGGAGGAATACGGACTGCGATTGATCGAATCCCTTGGGACAATACGGACGCCAAGGCTTTTAGGCAAGGGGGTTGATCGGGACAAGAAGGCATCCTTTCTGATCATGGAGATGGTGGAATCCTCTGGCAGAAGCAGGGATTTTTGGGAGATGTTCGGACGGGAACTTGCCGCAATGCACCGATCAGATACCAAAGAACTCGTTTCTGCGGGGGTGTTCGGCCTTGACGTGGATAATTATATCGGCGCAGGCAGACAGATCAATACGCCAAAGGATACGTGGATCGATTTCTTTCGGGAATGCAGATTATCCGTGCAGTTAAAAAGGGCAGAGAAGTATTTTGACAGGAACCTCCTCAGACTTTCGGGGAAGCTTCTTGACAGGCTTGAGGAGCGGCTGGTGGAGCCGGAAAAACCATCGCTTTTGCATGGGGATCTTTGGTCGGGAAACTATGTCGAGGGATCGGATGGTAAAGCGTGGCTGATCGATCCGGCGGTTTACATCGGACATCCGGAGGCGGATCTTGCTATGACGGAGCTGTTTGGAAGATTCCACGCAGATTTCTATCGCTCGTACATGGAAGAAAATCCCTTGCAGGAGGGCTATCAGGATCGAAGGGATCTATACAACCTGTACCATTTGCTGAATCATCTGAATCTGTTTGGCGGGTCTTATCTGCCGGCTGTAGCGACGATCATTCAGCGTTACGCCTGAAGTCCCTGATCTCTCTTTCCATTGCGATAGCTTATCATAGAATTATCGATGATCGCGAGGTAATTGACGTAGATCATGCCTGCCGGTATAGTAGAATATCCCGGGCAAATCCGGTAGAATAGGCGGCAGCGAGAGAGAAAAGAGGAGAGAAAATGTTTTATTTTATTTTACAGCCGATCTTAATCTATAATTTCATCCTGATAGCAGCTGCAGTCATTCCTGCTGTGGCTCTGATGGTAAAGGTATACCAATCTGACAGGCTGGAGAGGGAATCGCCGTGGCTTCTCTGGAGTCTTATGAAGGTCGGGATTCTGTCGTCTCTTCTGGCATTGGTCATAGAGAGAGTCCTGTCATTTCTGTTGGGATTCATAGCGTCACCTGATTCCGCTATTTACAATGTTATTCTCTATTTTATTGTCGTAGCCTGTTCTGAGGAGGGCTCTAAGTATGCTTTGCTGAAAAAGGAAACCTGGAATAACCTTGAGTTCAACTGTCAGTATGATGGGGTAGTGTATGCTGTATTTGTTTCTCTGGGATTCGCACTTTGGGAGAATATCAGTTATGTGATGACATATGGTTTTTCTACGGCAATCGTGCGGGCAGTTACAGCAATTCCGGGTCATGCCTGTTTTGGCGTTTTTATGGGTGTTTTCTACGGTATTGCAAAAAAGTACGATAATCGGCGTATGACAAAGATTACCGGGATATACAGGAAGCTATCTGTCGTTGTACCGGTTATCCTGCATGGAGCCTATGATTATATAGCGTCTATAGAGAATCAGGGGAGCGGATGGGCTTTTGTATTATTTGTAGCGGTGCTGTTCGGAATATCATATATTCTGGTGAATCGGGCGTCGGAGGCGGATAAATATATTGATTGAGTCCGGGGCCTTTGAATGATTAACAGGGAGGGATTGATGATACGTTCAATATTTATTATCTGATGCTTTCGGGTTCCAAGGAGAGGAGAAATCTTTCACGCATCTCCTGACGGGGAACTGCTATAATGCTGGGATTTGTTTTTGTGGGTTTTGGCTTTCCGATAACTAAAAGGAAATCAATGTTATATGAATATGTAACCGGAAAAAAGCAGTGCCAAAGAATATCTTACCTATTTCTTTTACTTTGAAAAGCTTCCACGCAGCTTTCTTCCTTTTAGCTGCATGGGGCGTTTTTGACATCATAGGGTCGATAGGATATAATTCTTTATAGTTTATGTGCAATTTGATAGCGAGTCACCGAAAACCGAGGAACGTATAAATATGTGACTAACGTGTCACCGGAGGATTGACTGTTGAAAACATGCGCTTTCTGCGTTTTTTTGAGGTTTCTCGAACGGTTGGCCTCTTATCTGGAAAAAGGGATTTCAGAAACCGACAAAGAAAGTGAGAAAAAATATGAAATGTAAATGGATAATTTCCCTTATTGCGCTCTCTCTCATAGCAGGCACCTGCGGCTGCTCCCCGCAGAGCTTCAACGCAAACACCCTGATCCAATGGGCGGAATCAGCCGGAACAGGCTCTTTCGGAGCATTTGAGTCAATATCTGCAGTAGACGGCTCCCTAGGAAGCGCGACAAACACACAAAAAGATGCCGCGCAGCTGGAAGCGGAGGCGGAGCTTAGCAAGGAGATCGGCGCGTTTGAGATCACCGCCAGGCAGCGCGAACTCGCCAGAGAAAACGAGGGCGGTTACGCTCCGCTCGACGCCGGCCGGGGAAACCCGAACTGGATCAATACGCAGGCGAGGTACGCATTTTCCCGTTTCAATGAATACGCTCTCAGCGAATGCGAACGCGTTATGGACAGGGATAATATGGCCGGTCAGGCTCAGAAAGACGGAATCGGCAGCCGTTTTGATACCGCCATGGATCCGTCAGACGAGACGGACGCCTTCCTTATCGACGCCGTCAGATACTGCACGGGTGAGCTCGGCATCGACAAGGATACGCTCCTCAAAGAGTGGGTGGACGGAATTATCGGCGATTATTATCCTACACCCAGCCGATGCCTGACAAATACGGAAATCATCCTGAATGACTATCTTCAGTCCGTCCTGTACGATGGTACCGACCTCAAAGCCCAGACCGGAATCTTCCCGACGGAGGGCGGAAGCGCGGCCATGGTTTATATTTTCCATGCACTCAACCATAACCGTCTTCTTCGCAAGGGAGATAAGATCGCCATTGGAACGCCTATTTTCACACCCTACACACAGATTCCGGACATCATGGACTACGGACTGGTTTCGATCAACGTTACCAGCACGGCGGAGGACAACTGGGATATCCCTAAGGAGGAGCTTTCGAAGCTGGAGGATCCGGACGTGAAGGCATTCTTCCTGGTAAATCCCTCCAATCCCGCGTCCCATGCGCTCTCCGACAACACACTTGACCGCCTGAAGGAAGTCGTGGAAAAGAATCCGGATCTGATCATTCTGACGGACGATGTGTACGGGACATTTGTCGAGGGATTCCGGACCGTCTACAGTGTTCTGCCCGAAAATACGATCTTAGTCTACTCCTTCTCAAAGCTCTACGGTGTGACGGGGTGGAGACTCGGCCTGATCGCGATGCACGATGAAAATGTTGCCGACAGGCTGCTTGCCAGGCTGCCGGAAGAGGACAGGGAATTCCTGCGGGGCGAATACTCCATCGTCACGGAGGATCCGGATTGTTTGCCGTTTCTTGACCGCGTCACGGCGGACAGTCGCTCTATCGGACTCTATCACACGAGCGGCCTCAGTACGCCGAGCCAGATTTATATGGATTTCCTTGCTCTGACCCACCTTGTCTGCAAGGACGATGATCCGTATATCCGTCTTGCAAATGATACCGTCAGAAAAAGATATGAAGCTCTCATGAATACACTGGGGCTTCCCATCGACGACAGCAATGAGAATTCCAGATACTACACGCTGATCGACATAGACCGGCTGGTGACGGATCGTTACGGAGCGGACTTCACCTCTTGGATGTGGGAGGAGATGACGGAAATTGACTTCCTGAATGACCTGGCCTCAAAAAAGGGAGTCGTGCTGATGTACGGTCCGGGATTTGAGGCGCCTGACGGAACGGTCCGTATATCGCTTGCAAACCTCAATACAGAAGACTATGTCGAACTGGCGGGGCGTCTCCTTGAACTCCTGGATGAGTATTACGAAGCCTACGAGGAGGGAGCGGAGGTCGACCCTGCAGCATAAGGACGGGATACTCTGTCTGTTTTAAGGGGATCTGTATGGCATCCCTCTCTTTAAAATAATAAACACTAGCCCAAACTAATTGAATATTTAAGGAGGTTTTCAGTGAAGAAGATTCCTATCTGAATGAAGGCATGATCTATGTAACGGCAGGTGCCCGAAGCCGTGACGCCATGGATGAAAGCGGAAGCCTTCATACCGGTAAGTCGCCAACACAGATGGTGGACCTGAAATCAGGAATAATTCAGCTGAGAGCAAACTTCTGAATGCCACGGAGATCATGCTGCGGGCAGCGGGAGCTATGAGCAATGAGGGGGCGGACACGGAAGGTCCTTCTGCTCAGGATCCGGCGCTTTACTGGCGGGACCGCAGCGGAACTGCTGATCAGCATACGTCATTTTCCGTAGGGTATAATATTCTTCTTGCCGCACAGATGATGGGTAAAGACATTGACTATCATCTGGTTTGGAACATGGAACACGGGAGCAACGAGGGAAGCTCCACCGGTACTTTTATAGACTGGATCAAAGAGATTTGCCCGTAAGCGGCTTATCATAGTTTATCTGGAGATTATAATGAAGCTGATCCTGATCAGGCACGGCGACCCGGATTATGAAAATGACACTCTTACCCCGAAAGGGAAAAGAGAGGCGGAATATCTGGCCAAACGGTTGGAGAATATCAAGATAGATGAGATATACGTTTCTCCGCTGGGTCGCGCAAAACATACTGCTGAACCGTATCTGAGGAAATGTGGCAGAGAGGCTTTGGAGCTAGAATGGCTCCGGGAATTTGACGCGCCGATTCAAAGACCGGATAAACCGGAGGGGGCGCGTTCGATTCCCTGGGACTGGATGCCTTCTGACTGGACGCAGTATCCTGACTTCTATGATTTTGACAGGTGGATGAACCATCCCGCTATGACGGCCGGAGGGGTTGGGGCTGAGTATGCAAGGGTTACCGGATGCTTTGAGGAGTTTCTTAAGGCCCATGGATATGAAAGGAGCGGAACCCTTTTTCTTGTGAACCGGTCTGATAATGATACTGTAGTTTTCTTTACGCACTACGGGGTATCCATAGTTCTGATAAGCTATCTTCTTCACGTATCCCCGATGATACTGTGGCATGGAATGGTGGCTGCGCCGAGTTCTGTTACAGCTCTTGCGACAGAAGAGAGACAGAAGGGATATGCGAGCTTTCGGATCAATACCTATGGGGATACAACGCACTTGTATATGAATAATGAGCCAAGGTCTTTTGCGGCGAGATTCTGTGAATGCTATGATAATGAGGACGAGAGACATTGAACGGGAGAGAAGTATAAGGATTTTGTGAACGATGTCATATTTGATTTTTTGCTCCAATGGACAGCATTCATTCCCTCGATGGCGCGCCCATTTCCTTTAACTGCTTTTTGCGCTGATACATCATCTGATCCGCCCGTTCAAATACATCATGCAGCTGTTTATCCCCGGGCATTAAGGACGAATAACCGATGGAGATCACAACCTCCTTTGTTTTAATATTCTCCTCCACTTTTCGGTTAAATTCGGCGATTATCTCATTCATCGTGTCACACTCCTTCTCCTGAAGGATGATCGTAAATTCATCTCCGCCGATCCGATAAACATCCCCATGATTAAAATACTCGCAGAGCATGGCGCTGGCATCCTGAATGAGCCGGTCGCCTGCCGCATGCCCCTCGGTATCATTGATCTGCTTCAGTCCGTTGACATCACAAACCAGAACAGCCAGCTTGTCGATCTCGTTTTCCCTTATCCTCCTGTTCAGGTCCGCTTCCTTTTCCGAGTAGGCATGCTTGTTCCCTGTTCCGGTCATCGAATCCGTGTTTGCCATGTTGCGGAAAGTCCTGCTGTTCTCTTTCTCCGCCTCCAGCTTATGATGCCCCATTATCCTGATCTCCGCTAACAGGATCGCGGCAAACAGGAGTACCAGTACCAGCGTAAAGATGATCTGGCTTTTGTTGGAATCGAGGCTCTTTTCACTGATATCCCGGATCCGGTCATGGATCACACTTTCGCTGATCAGCACGACCATCTTCCAGTCCGTGCCCTCTACCGGAACATAGCACAGTGTCTCCTCAACCCCGCCCGCGTTAAAGGTAATACTGCCTTCTGTTTCGCCTGCGAAATCCGCCCTGCTCTGATTCCAGGCATCCTCCGGAATATACGCTTTCATGCCCTCAAAAAGATTCTGCGAAAGAATGATCGGCCCCAATTCGGTCCCCGAGAGATTTTCCCCGTAATGCGAATACAGCCCGAAATAGGTCCTGCCTTGATCTTCAAACGCCAGCAGATCAACGATCTCGCTGATGTAGATCTGAACAAAGCAGGCTTTGAAATCCCTTCCCATGATCCGAAGTCCCGGCGTAGGAACCGCAAGACACAGCTGCTTTGAGGAACCATAGAGCGAAACGGTGCTGATGTTTGGCTCCTCCATATGGTCTTTTGCAAGAAAGGCATGACGACTTCCTCCGGTGTAGGTCGTATACTGCGTATAGACGATGTTGTCTGTATCCACTACGGCAAAACTGTTGAGAGAGAGCAGGGCCTTGACCTTTCCGATGCTTTCCCTCAAATCCTCCTGCGATCGGATCCCCTCCTCCTCAATAAACGCTAACGCCTTTTCCATCTGGTCGAAATTGTTGTTGATCAGATTGGTAATCGTCTTAGCGCGGCGATCCGCCATCGCCTCAAGATAGAACGCGCTTACCTCGGACACGGCTTCATCGGTCGCGAGGATGGTCTGTCTCGAAGACAGTATGGTATTGCCGATCACCAAAGAGATCAGCAGTATCCCGCCTATCACAGCCGTCAATACAAAGGTTTTCTCCGTAATCTGTCTACTCTTTTTCATGACTCATTTCCATATAAAAGCTCAAGCATCATGGCCGCATCCTTCTGATAGATCACGGTGGTGATTTCGTTGGTCTCCTCCGGGAACAGCTCCCCCGGTTTATTCCCGTCCGCGATCTTTAACGCGATCTGAATCGTATCAAAACCTATGGAATAGCAATCCTGCACGCCGAGGCAGTAGATCACGCCGTCCCTCAAATAACGCAGCGCCTCTTCATCATGATCCATGCCCACTATGACCGTATCGCTGCCCGACTCAACAACCGCTCTTGCGGCACCGACGGGATTGCTCATATTGCAGCAGATGAGGCCGTCCAGATCAGGATGCTTTTCCAGTATCTCCAGGGCAAGGTCGTAGGCGAGGTCAATGGAATCCATGTCATATTCCGTCGCTACGATCTCCATATCCGCGTACTTCGCAATGGTATCCGCGGCCCCCTTTGCCCTGTCTTCATGGCAGGGCGCGCCGACGCTTCCGACCAGGATAGCGACCTTTCCTCTGTATCCGAGCTTTTCGCAGAGCGCTTCCGTCAGGTCGGCGCCGTCCTCATAATTATGCGTGTTCCCGACATAGGCGATTCGCTTACAGCCCTCCGCGGCGTCGGAGCTTGAAAAGGTCATAACCTTTGCGCCATGTTCTACCATTTCATCCAGAACCGGAGATATGGCAGCCTCATCGGCGACATCGACTCCGATAACGTCATAGCCGGCCTCTTTCGCCCTCATCAGCCTTTCCTTCTGATCCTCGGCGGACGCTCCGTTCGGAGCCATATATTCGTAGGTGATCGTTATCCCTTTATCCAGATACTGCCTTTGCGCTTCTTCCATTCCGAGAGCCACGGCATCCCACCAGGGATGCACGGTTTTATAGGTGAAATAAAAGTTGTAATGATCCTTTTTCGGTATGTAATCATCCAGCTTGTTATCAAAATCCACCGCAGGTTTTATATCCGATTCAGACTGTATATCTGCCAAAGACCCGGTATCCGCTGCAGCCTGAGTTTCTGTCGCGGGCGCAGTCGGAGAGCAGGCGGCGAAACTGATTGCCGCCGCCGCAAGGACGGCAATGATATTACAATTGACCTTATGATCGTTCATGTCTTCCTGATCTCCTTTAAGCTGCCTTTCAAGCATCAGCTCGCGATTCGCTATAAACGCAGGTGGTGACTGTAATGCAGCTTCGATTATAACAGGTATTAAACATCTCGACAAGCAGATTGCAATGTGGTTTCCGGTTTGCATTGTTTGTTAAGCTATTCTTCCTTTTGGTTTGGAACAGCTCCACGATGATCTAAGGAAAAACTGATTAATCAGTTTTTCCTTAGAAGCCTCCGGCGGGATGCGCAGAAAATCGCAGTAGAAGGCCGCAAGCGGCCGCGATTTTCGCGCGGGAAACGCTTTAATCAGCGTTTCCCTAAATACCGGAAGCTGTGCATCGTGAAAACCGTACTCAGGCGCGATGCCCGCCGATCTGACGGTTCCTTTCAAGGGTAGTGGAGGCTTCGATGAGGTTCGAGCCTTTGAAGATGGCGTTGGCTCCATATCGCTGCCGGACCTTGAGCATAGCGTTCTGTATTCTTCGTTCTTTGTCCAGCGCGTCATAATCCGTAAAGAGATCGAGCTGGTATATTCCTTCGTCGGGCACGATCCTGTCTGCGCATACGCCGAGTCTCCGAAAAAGAAGCCTGTGGTCGGTTCCAAACTCAAAGGAGGGTACCATTGCTTCCGTAACGAGCCGGACAGAGTTTGTAAAGGTCAGCAGCTTTACTCCGCCGCCGGAGTGCTTGGGGTGGACTCTGCCGTAAAAATCGATGGAAAGCGGACCGTTATAGCCGGGGACGGCTTCGAGGCTCTTATAATCGTAGGACACCCACCAGGAAAAGGCTTCCGCGGTCAGGCTTTTTACTACCATATCGGTGCAGAGACCGTCGATCATTTCTTTGAAAACAAGTAAGGCTTCTTCATATTTATAGGGTCTGGGTAAAACCTGGCCGTTGGAAAGGCTGTGGCTGTCGGAGCGATAGTTCTTGATATCCGCCATTGTTACCGGCTCGATCCCCCATGCATGGTCGATGAGGATTTCCCCGTCTATTCCGAAGGTCTTATAGAAATATTCCTCATTATACTGGGTCTTCTCCGCTATATCCCCCATCGTAAGGAGCATGGAAGAAGCAAGCCTTCTTGCCTTTCCCGGCCCGATCTGCCAGAAATCCGTAAGGGGTTTGTGTTCCCAAAGAAGATAGCGATAAGTCTCTTCGCTGAGTTCCGCGATACGGACGCCGTCCTTATCCGCAGGCGCCTTTTTGGCGACGATATCCATCGCGACCTTTGCGAGATACAGGTTGGTCCTGATCCCGACGGTCGCGGTAATACCAGTAGTTTTCAGAACATCCTGCAGGATGGTCATCGCAAGGAGGCGGGCGGGTGATGTATGATTCAGGAGAGCGGCTTTTTCATACAGGTGAAGATATCCGGTACAGTCAATGAAACACTCGTCAATGGAGTATACGTGGATATCTTCCGCCGCGATATACCTCAGATAGATCGAATAGATCAGAGCGGATACCCGGATATACTCTGCCATACGGGGTACGGCGATAATGTAGTCTACCCTCGTATGGTGGATGGACTCATAACGCTTTATTGCCTGTTTTGCCTCAAAGAGTCTCGGTCTTGAGGGAACGCCGATGGCTTTCAGAGAAGGAGAGACCGCGAGACATATCGTCTGATCCGATCGGGACTCATCGGCGACAAGAAGGTTGGCCTTTAACGGATCAAGCCCCCGGGAAACGCATTCCACACTGGCGTAATAGCTCTTGAGGTCAATGCAGATATAGGTGTATGAGTTGGCTGAATCCGTATTGGTTCTGTTATTCTGTTTGGCTTTGGCTGTTCTGTTTCTTTCCAAGGAATCCTGTCTGCTCCCGACATCATTCTATTATGACAAAAGGTAACTGCACTTAATTATAGAACATATGTTCGATATAATCAACAGATTTTTTTTGGAAATGGCGTCCCGGGAACAATAACGAAATGGGCGGGTTTTGCTGTTCGGAGAAGACGGGACAGATTGACCCGCAGGGGGTTTTTGTTATAATCAGGTAACTGTTCAGTACAGCCGAAGCACCTGTTCAGAAACCAGAGGGTTCTGAACAGGTACATAATCAGCATGCAAAAGCGGGGGCTTAAAGTCTCCGGGGAAAGCGAGAAAAAACAGGAGGAAGGAAGAATGATGAAAAAATATGTATTAAAGCTGCTAACCGTATTTGCGGCGGTTTCCATGCTCTCTGCCGTAAGCGTCAGGGCGGATGCCGTTGAGGATGCTCGTATACAGAAGGAGATCGAGGACGCAAAGCTGGAAATGGAGAGGACCTACAGGGCCTCGATATACGCGGCCTGTGTTGAGGAGACAAGAATAGCTAAGGAATACCTCGGAAGTCTCGAGACTCTTTGCAAGGTAAATCCTTATTACGAGGGGTCGCTTGAAGCGGCAAGGTTACGTATTGAGCGGGCGGAGGAGGCGCAGGCTAAGGCTGAGAAGGCGCTTAAGACCGTAATGGAGGCGTCGGAAACTCCGCAGGAAACCGTAACTGTTCCAAAGGGCGAAAAGCAGGAGCTTGGCGTCGTAAATAAAGACGGAATACTGACCGCAAGCTTTTGTGTAGAGACTACCGGAAGCCCCATAGAGCCTTCGGCGAGCCTTATCATATCTGATTTCCCGGAGGAATATTTAAGCTATGAAGGCTATAATATCCTTGCCAGATACTATACAAAGGAAAGGCTTAAGGAAACCTCGGAGCAGTCGGACAGTGCCGGGAAGAAGACAGGTACTATTACGGTAACCGGCGAAATGCCGGAGGGCGGCTATGCCGATCAGGTTGCCGTGGAGATTTTTGTGGAAAAGGATCATTCCTTCGTATTTTTGTGGGATGACGACGGAAGCCTCAGAGTAACGGACAGGGAATAAAGGGAAAGGAAGGTGCAGAATATGATAAAGAAAAGCTTAATAAGACTCGCGGGAGGTCTTCTTGCTGCGGTCGTTGCCTTCAGTGCGGTGAAGCCGCTCCCGGTGCAGGCGTATGACTGGGACGATTGGGACGACTGGGACGATTGGGACGATTGGGACGACCTCTGGGATGATGACGATTTTGATGATTTCTTTGACGTCATTATAATAGACGACAGGGATTACGAAGCGGAGAAGAAAGCGGCCGAAAAAAAGAAGAAGGAGATGGAAGAGGAAAGAAAGAGACTTGAGGAGGAGCGCAGGCGTCTTGAGCAGGAAAGATCCAATGTCCGTGTGAACGGGATCCGCGTCAGTACAAATTCTGTAAGTCTTTCAGTGGGCGGCAGTACCCAGGTCGGCGTTCAGGTTCTTCCGGAGAACGCAAACAACAGGGGCGTTACCATGACCAGTAGCAACTCCGCCGTGGCAACGGTTGATATGTACGCCAACATAACAGCGGTTGGTCCGGGAAGCGCTGTGGTTACCGCCCGTACAAATGACAATGGCTATACGGCTGATATTTATGTTACGGTCACAGGCGCTGCGGCCGTCGCCGCTCCCGTGCAGGCTGCCGCGTCCAGGAGGGACCCGGCGTTCTGCTCCACAGCCGCATCACAGATCCTTTCGGCTATACCGGCGGGCATAGTGAATCTTCCCGCAATGACGCCGATGAGCTTTGACGCCAGTGTGGCAAACGCTATGAAGGCGCGTCCGGACGTAACGGTTGTGACGGCCTTCCCCTATCAGGGACATACCTATATGATGACGCTGCCCGCGGGCTATAACCTGTCGGCAAGGCTTGATAAAAGCGGATACGCCGACTGGACATCGCTTTTTGCCTTAAGGACCAGCGATCCTCTGATACAGGTTGTTGCGGTGAATTAAGAGTATTCTGCCGGAGGCTTTATAGTAAACGCAATAATATATTGCGTTTACTATAAGAATCTTATGAGTTTCCCCTTTGCCGGGCAACTCATTATATATGAGGAACCATGAAAAAGATTATACTGATAATAACAGGAATAATGCTTACTGCGATGCTTGCGGGCTGCGGAACAGGGGAGGATTCAGCGGAGGTGTATTTCATCGAGGGCGATTTCTACGGAAAGGTCATAAACGATGAAAATGACGCCCTTGACGCGGTATACAGCGTTATTAAGGAGTTAGGGGGCGATGATAATACCGTTCTTGAGCCGGAGTCCATAGCCATGGATGTTTTCCGGATAATCGGCGGATACCCAGGGATTGTTGTGGGTGCGGATAAAATCCTTGAGATAATACCTCTGGTTCCAAAACCAAAAGGAGGGCTCATAGTCCAGAGCCTCCTCATGCTCATCCGGCACCGTTTCGATCGGAATCGGTTCCTTGTTCAGAAGATTGTATACATAGCGCATAGTTCGTCCTCCCTTCTTGAGATAAATGAAAGAAAATAGTGTTTTCGATATCGAGAGGGCGGAAGAAGAGCCGCAAGGCTCTTTAAGATACCCAGTGTTCATGAAAAACTCTCTGTAGTGGAATTGTCTGAGCATTTGATCAGGAAAGAATTGTTCTATATCGAGTACAAGGACATCGTGGACTGCGAGACTGAGCAGGTATTTTTCTCCGTTATTAATGAATAGATGATTCAGCTA
>JAFSXN010000114.1 GCA_017444015.1 Lachnospiraceae bacterium
ACAATATCAAGCTGATCCAGTCGTACGAAAACAAGGCTCCGGCGGCCAGTACCAAGACCCAGACCTCAGTATCTCAAAGCACACAAAAATCCTCTTCCGGATATACGAATGCGCAGCTTTGCAAAATGGCACAGGATTATTATGAAAGACATAATAACTACCGTCCTCCGATCGCCGAGGTCGACAGCACAGAGGGAAACAATGTGACCATCCATCTGTACGAGGTGATGGGAGGCCACACGGCAACCTCTGCCTGGTATGTGATCAACCGAAATACCAGCAAGGGTTATGATGACATTTTCGGAGACAGCATCGACCTGACGAAATAACCGGCAGGATCATATTTTGACAATCTACAGCGATACCGTGACACACGGGAGGCTCGCTTTTTGAAACTACGGACAGGTGTCAAACAGGAGAAAAAGTATGCAGGACAATCAGAATACGGAGGAGATATCCCTCCTCACAAGGGGAAAAAGAGGAATACTGCGCATTGTTTTCAGCAGGATCGGGCTGTTTCTTGTGATCATAGCGCTGCAGGTAGCGATCTACATCTCGATCTACCACTGGTTTCAGAGCTATTTCAGCTGGTTCAATATCGCTCAGACGATCTTTGTGATCATTATGGTGATTTATCTGATCAACTGCGATATGGACGCTACGGGAAAGCTGACCTGGCTTTTTATCATAACATTGTTCCCTATCGCGGGCTCTCTGTTTCTGTGGTTTACGAGACAGGATCCCGGGCATCAGACTATTAAGAAACGGCTGCTGGAGCGAATCAATGAGAGCAGAGAGTATCTTTCTCAGGAGGAAGGGATCCTTACAGATAAAGAGCTTATGGCTTCGGGGGTCGATGATCTGAATCGGTATATGAACCGTTCCGGGTGCTTTCCTGTCTTTCGTGACACGGACGTGACCTATTTCCCTCTGGGCGAGGATATGTTTGCCGCTATGTGCGAGGAGATGAAGAAGGCGGAGAAATATATCTTTATGGAATACTTCATCATTCAGGAAGGAATGATGTGGGGGCGGCTTTTAAAGATCCTTGCGGATAAGGCCGCGGAGGGTGTTGACGTAAGGGTAATGTATGACGGGATGTGCGACCTTTCCCTGCTGTCCTCAGATTATCCGAAGCGGATGGCGACGCTTGGGATCAAGTGCAAGTCCTTTTCGCCCATTACGCCTCTTGTCTCCACGCACTACAATAACAGGGACCACAGGAAGATCCTCGTGATCGACGGCAAGGTGGCCTTTAACGGCGGGGTCAATCTCGCGGACGAATATATCAATCATATCAAGGTATACGGACACTGGAAGGATACCGCTGTTATGCTGAAGGGAAAAGCGGCGGCGAGCTTTACCCTGATGTTTTTACAGATGTGGAACCTTACGGAAAAGACGGCGGACTGGAGCCCGAGTCAGCTCACTGCGGCAGAAGGAACGGGAGAAGGCTATGTCATTCCCTACTGCGACTGTCCTCTGGATGGTGACAAGGTCGGGGAAATGGTGTACTGCGATATTTTAAACCGGGCAAAGAGCTACGTGCATATCATGACGCCGTACCTGATCTTGGATAATGAGCTGGAGACGGCGATGAAGTTTGCGGCGGAGAGGGGCGTGGATGTCCGGCTGATCGTTCCCGGGATCCCCGATAAGAAGCTGGTCTATTCTCTGACCAGATCCTATTACCGCTTCCTCTTGGAAGCAGGGGTGAAGATCTATGAGTATACCCCGGGCTTTGTACACGCAAAGGTGTTTGTGAGCGACGACGAGAGGGCGGTTGTCGGAACCATCAATCTGGACTACCGGAGCCTGTACCATCATTTTGAATGCGCGACCTATCTGTATAAGACCTCCTGTATCGCGGATATCGAGAAGGATTATCAGGAGACTCTGTCAAAATGTAAGAGGGTGGAGCAGAGCGGCATCCGAAAGGGCAATATTCCCGGAGGGTTAACGGGATGCGTGCTGAAGATCATTGCGCCGCTCCTGTAAGGTTTCTATTGAGACGGACCGAGAAGAAGATTTTTACGATCTTGGACGATGCAGAAGAGCCTCGTGTAAGTCTTGACAACTGCAACGTTTTCCTGCATAATCATTCTATAAAGTTTATATACTGTATCTGGCGCGTTTGCGCAAAACAAAGGAGGAGAAGAAGAACATGAAAAGAAAGTTACTTTCTGCTGTATTGGCGGTTGCAATGGTCGGCACGATGCTTGCCGGCTGCGGCACAACAGTTCAAAGCCTGGATTCGACGGCTTCTACGGAAGCGCCCGCTGTCGCGGAGGCAGACAGCGCTGAAACCGAGAGCGCTGAGGTTACCAGCACGGATCCCGCGGTTACGATCCGTCTCGGCAACTTTAATGCCGACGGAGAGCCCGGACAGGCTGCTTCATTGAAGTTTGCGGAGCTTGCGAACGAGTATTCGGGCGGCTCCATTACAGTCGAGGTTCATAACAACTCTGAGTTCGGTAACGCTCCTGAGATGGCTGAGCAGGTATCTATCGGCGCAATCGAGGCATGTCTGATCTGTGAGGCGACTCTCGGAGAATATGACAGCAGATATCATCTGGTTGCTATGCCTTATCTCTATGACGACTATGCTCACGCTTACAGGGTAGTAGACGGGGAGTTCAAGGACTGGGTTGCTGACGGTACTCTTGAGGCCGCCGGTATCCATGATGTAGGAAGCTGGGAGTACGGCTTCAGAAGCCTTACGAATTCCAAGGTTCCCGTTGAGCATCCCGATCAGGTCAAGGGTCTTTTGATCCGTACGCCTTCCGAGCAGCAGCTGATCTTCTGTATGGAGGCTCTCGGAGCGAATGTACAGCAGGTTGCGTTCAGCGAGCTGATTCCTGCTCTGAAGCAGAAGACCGTAGACGGTCAGGAAAATCCTATTTCTACGATCTATAACAACGCTCTTTGGGAGTGCGAGCAGAAGTATCTGACCCTTACCCGTCACGAGTGGGAGTCCATGAATCTTTGCATCAACAATGCTTTCTGGGAGAGCCTGACAGACGACCAGAAGGAAGCGATCAACAAGGCCAGTGCCGAGGCTTCCGCTTTCATGCGTCAGACCGTACAGGATTCCGAGGAAGATTATCTTCAGAAGCTCGCGGACGAGGGAATGGAGATCATCGAGGTGAATATTGATGAGTTCCGTGAGAATATGCAGTATGCGTACGATAAGATGGTTTCTACCGGTGCCGTGACTCAGGAGCAGGTAGATAAGATGATGGAGATCGTTGAAAACGCCCGTCAGTAACAATCAAATTATCAGCAGGCGGATGTTTTTACCGACGAAGTAAATAAACAGCATCCTCCGCGTTTCTTGAGGAGATGTGGAGGGTGCTTTTTCATTATCCCTACTCGATGAACACGGAGGACAATACTTATGATTGCATTGATAACTTGCGTTGCGCTGATCGGGCTGATGCTTTTAGGCGTGCCGGTCTGCGCGGCCATGGGAGGCGTCGCTGCGGGGATGTTTGCGAGTCTTGGCTACAGCGACATCATGGCGGTCATGGCGCAGCGTATCTACAACGGAACCACCTGCTTTACCATGCTTGCGATTCCTTTTTTTATTCTGGCAGGCAATCTGATGAATACCGGCGGGATCACCGACCGGATCTTTAATTTCGCCAAGGCCTGCGTCGGACACTGGCCGGGCGGACTCGGGCAGGTAAATATCGTTTCATCGGTCATCTTTTCCGGAATGTCCGGAGCGGCGGTAGCGGATGCGGCCGGCCTTGGGATGATCGAGATGAAGGCTATGGATGACGCGGGATTTCCGCATGATTTCAGTGCGGGTATCACGGCGGGTTCCTCAACCATCGGTCCGGTTATCCCTCCGTCGATTGCCTTTGTCGTATATTCCAGCTGCGCGAGCGAGACCTCGGTCAGCCAGCTGTTTGCCGCAGGCTTTATTCCCGGCTTTATGATGGCGATCGCTATGGCTGTGTGGGTATACTATGTGAGCAAAAAGAGAAACTTCCCTATCGAGCCCAAGATGCCATGGAAGGTTCGCTGGCAGTATTTCGTAAAGGCGATCCCCAGCCTTTTGACCATCGTTATTATCGTAGGCGGTATCTGGAGCGGATGGTTCACGGCAACCGAGGCTTCGATCGTAGCCTGCTTCTACGCCCTGTTCTTAAGCTGTGTCGTGTACCGGGAGGTCAAGGTAAAGGATCTCTTTGATATCGTTTATAAAAGCATCGTTACCAGCTGCAAGACCCTGTTTATCATCGCCATTGCGAACTTCCTGGCGTATTTTATGACCCACCAGCGGGTCCCCAATCAGGTCATCAACGGAATGCTTTCGATTTCCAATAATTCCGTGGTCCTGATGCTGATGATCATCTTCATTCTCATCATTCTTGGTATGTTCCTTGAGGGAACTGCGGTCATCCTGATCGTAGCCCCGATCTTTCTGCCGATTGTGGCGCAGATGGGTGTCAGCCAGCTTCAGTTCGGTGTTGTTATGGTGCTTGCATCGATGATCGGTCTTCTGACTCCGCCGGTCGGTATGAGTCTCTACGCTGTATCCTCGGTTACCAATGTGCCTATGCTCAAGCTCTCTAAGGAAGTAATTCCCTATGTCGTAGGGATCCTGATCGTGCTTCTGCTGTGCGCTTTTATTCCGCCGCTTTGTACGTGGCTGCCGTCGATCATTGTTTAGGGGGTGTGAAGAATGGAATTCATAAAAAAGCTGGACGAGGTTGTGGCAAAAATTTTAAGGGTCATTGTGGTGCTTTGTGTCGCTCTGATTGCCCTGATCCTGATGTTTCGTGTTTTGATCCGCTTTACGCCCATCAATATCTCCCTGTCCTGGACGGATGAGATCGTAGAGTGGAGCATGGCTTATATGATCTTTTTGACAAGCGCGCTGATCATGCGTGACGGTGAGCATTTCAGGGTGGATCTTCTTCAGGAGAAGTTCAAGGGGACGACCTTTGTCCGCATCCTGAACGTTTTTATCGCTTTGGTTACTGCAGCGTTCTTTACGGTGTTTCTGTACTATGCCTGGGATCTATTTGCCAAGGCGCAGGCGCCGACCATTATCCTTCGCGCGCCCAGACAGGTGCCCTACGCCAGTATTCTGATCGGAGGCTTTCTGATCTTTATCTATTCGATCCGGGATATCGTGGTGTCGGTAAAGCTCCTGCTTCGCGGGGAGGACCAGGATAAGAAGGAGGAAGAGAGCCGTGGATAAGATGACTTCGCTACAGGGGATCATTCCGGCGACGATCACTCCCTTTCGGGATGACGAGACGATCAATGAAGAGGCCCTTGTAAGCCTGCTTGAGAGGAATCTGTCCCAGGGTGCCAAAGGCTTTTTTGTCGGGGGAAGCTCCGCGGAATGCTTTGTGATGACAGAAGAGGAGAGGATCAGGCTCTTTGAGATCGCTTCTGATTTTCGGGACCGGGCGCTTTTAATTGCCCATGCCGGTGCGATGGGGACAGGGGAAGCGGAGAGATACGCAAAGGAGGCTGCTAGACTTGGCTTTGACATCATTGCCGCAACCCCGCCGTTTTACTATCGTCACGGAAGCAAGGAGCTGTATGAATACTATCAGGCGATCGCGGAGGCTTCCGGAAAACCGGTGCTTGTCTATAATTTCCCGGGAAATACCGGTGTGGAGTTTAACTTAAACGACCCCTATATTCAGAAGCTCTTTTGCAGCGACTTTATTCTAGGTGTTAAGCATACCAACCAGATCATTTTCCAGATGGAGCAGATCAAGGCCTTAAATCCGAACTTAATTATGATGAACGGCTATGACGAGACCTTTGTGGCGGGACTTGCTCTGGGGGCCGAGGGTGCCATCGGAAGCTCCTTTAACTTTACCTTTCCGCATTTTCAAAGGATGTATGAATGCTTCTTAGAAGGAGATACGAAGGAGGCGCTGTCGCTTCAGATCCGGGCCAACAGGATCATGGAGGCGCTCTATCAGGCGGGACTGATCCCTGCGGTCAAGTATGTTCTTTCGACTATGGGGATCGACGCGGGAAGAGCGCGCCGTCCGTTTAAGGAGCTTACCTCGGAAGATAAGGAAATGTTAGATCAGGTCATAAAAGAAAATTTATTTATTCCGGAATAGAAAAGGAGAGCATTATGGATGTAATGGAGGTACTGAGTACCAGACGAACCTTTCGCGCCTTTACAAAACAGCCTGTGCCGGAGGATGTCGTAGCGGATATCCTTGAGGCCGCGCGTACGGCAAACTGCGGGGCGAACCGACAGAGCCTGCGCTATGCCGTAGCCAGGAGCAAGGAGGTCGTGGACAGCCTCTGCGAGCTGACAAAGTGGGCGGCTGCCATTCCTGACGGCGCGGGAACGCCTGCTTTGGATCAAAGGCCTACGCTATATATTGTGCTGTTACAGGATACTACCGTGGGAGGCTACAGTGACATTGACGTGGGGATCGCGGTCGCTTCTATGACTACTGCTGCCTGGGCAAAGGGAGTCGGAAGCTGTATCATCGGCACCCTGCACAGGGAAAAGACGGCGGAGCTTCTGAAACTGCCGGAAAATCTTTTGGTGCATACCGGGATCGCCTTTGGATATCCCGCGCATAAGAGTACCGTCGTTCCTCTGAAGGACGGAAAAAAGAACTACTGGCGGGACGAGAACGGTGATTACTTTGTTCCGAAGTATTCGCTTGAGGAGATCGTGAAATACTATTGAGGAGACGTTTGCGCATAATGAGGCAGGCCAAAAGGCCTGCCTCATTATGCGCGATAATTTAAAGCAGATCTTCGTTTCTGACATCGTCCATATCGTCAAAATCCTGATTTTCACCGACCATGCCCCAGATAAAGGTATAGTTTCTCGAACCGGAGCCGGAATGGATCGACCAGCTGGGCGAAATAACGGCCTGCTCATTGCGCACCACAAGGTGTCTGGTCTCCGTCGGCTCTCCCATATAGTGCATAACAAAGGCATCCTCCGGAAGATCGAAGTAAAGATAGACCTCCATTCTGCGATCGTGAGTATGGCATGGCATGGTATTCCATACGCTGCCTGGCTCCAGATGCGTCATACCCATTTCCAGCTGACAGCTCTCGACCTGGCCGGGCAGGATATACTTGTTGATCGTACGGAGATTGGAGTCCTCTACGGAGCCGAGGCGCTTTTTGTTTTCCTCCTTGATGATCACAACGTCCTTTGAGGGAACGCCCTCCCGCTTGATCAAAACGGTTGGGTAGGTCATATGAGCCGGCGCTGAATTGATATAAAACTTTGCGGGGGTTTCGGGAGCTTCGCTTTCAAATACGATATCCTTTGCGCTCATTCCGATATACATTCCGTTTCTGCTTTCTACATCATAGGCTTTGCCGTCGATAATGATCCGTCCGTTTCCGCCGATATTGATAACACCCATTTCACGCCGCTCTAAAAAATAAGAGGCTCGAAGCTCTTCTCCCGCAAGGAGCTTTAGGGACTTCCTGACAGGTGTTGCCGCGCCGGTGATGATCCGGTCGATATGGCTGTATACAAGGCGGATCTCGTCCTCATAAAAAACCTTTTCGATTAGAAATTCCTCTCTTAACCGCTTGGTATCGTAGTGCTTTACATCTCTGGGGGATGCTGCTGTTCTCAGTTCCATGATACTTCTCCTTTTCATTGGTATAGTGAATGAGACACAAAAAGTGCCCGGTTTTGGCTCTCGAGTGATACAGGAAAGGACTTATCTATAATATCATCTTCATGGTCCTTGCCGCAAGGGGGAAACATTTCTTAAAAAACAGAGGATCTTGCCGGTGTGCCGCAGAAAAGCAGTAACTGCGTTGATAAACTGTCATCAAAGCATTATAATAAGCAGAGTAACAGTCATTCCTTTGGGAAGATCTGTCGGAGCGGGTAACGTAAGGGCTTAAAGGTTCAGAAAACAAGGAGAAGAGAAGCATGATAGATAATATTCGGGTATTTACGCAGAGCAGCATACGGATCGGGTGCGGGGAGGGAGTGGTCTACTTCGATCCGTTCCAGATGAGGGAGGAGCCGCACGACGCGGATTTTATCCTGATCACCCATGATCACTACGATCATTTTTCACCGGAGGATATCGAGAAGGTCAGCAAGGCAGATACCGTACTGATCGCTCCGGAAAACATGGCGGGCAAGACGAAAGCCGTAAAGCCGCTGGTGGGGCGGATCGAAACGGTAAAGCCCTTTGAAGAGCGGGAGATCGACGGTCTGAGCTTTGAGACAGTTCCTTCGTATAATGTCGGTAAACTGTTCCATCCAAAGAAGGCGGGGTGGGTCGGATATATCTTAAAGACTGCCGGTCAGAGGATCTACATTGCAGGCGATACGGACGCCACAAAGGAAGCGCTTGAGGTAACGTGCGATATTGCGTTGATCCCTATAGGGGGAACTTATACGATGGATCCGAAGCAGGCGGCCGAGCTGATCAATATGATCCGTCCGAAGATCGCTGTGCCAACGCATTACGGCAGTATCGTCGGAAGTAAGGGGGATGCCGATCAGTTCGCGGCGTTTGTCGGGGAACCGGTCAAGGTCGTAAAGAAGATGGAACTATGATTATAAATACGGGGCAGCGGACGGATATTCCGGGCTTCTATTCCGAATGGTTTATGAACCGCCTGAAGGAAGGCTATGTGCTGGTCCGCAATCCCTTTAATGAAAATCAGGTAAACCGCTATATCCTGGATCCGTCGGTCGTGGATGTCATCGGCTTTTGTACGAAGAATCCGGCCCCGATGCTGCCTTATATGGATCGGCTTGTGGATTTCGGACAGTTCTGGTATGTTACGATCACTCCCTACGGAAGAGATATCGAGCAGAATGTTCCGGGCAAGGCGGAGGTGATCCGGGCCTTTCAGAGTCTTTCTGAGATCGTAGGGATTGATGCCATCGGCTGGCGCTATGATCCAATCCTGCTTTACGGACGCTATACTGAAGAGTTTCATTTGCAGGCGTTTCGGAGGTTTGCTGGGGAGCTATCCGGGTATACGAAGCTCTGCGTGATCAGCTTTATTGATTTCTATACCAAGGTACAGAAGAACTTTCCGGAGCTTACGATGGTATCCGGGGAGGCCATGGAATATCTGGGAAGGGAGATCATAAAGATCGCCGGGGAGTATGGGATGGAGGTAAGACCATGCGGCGAGGGCGGCTTTCTTAAGAAGTACGGCGCTAATTGTGAGGGCTGTATGACAAAGGCTGTCTATGAGCGGGCGATCCATCAGAGGCTGAACCTTCCCGCCTCCGTAAAGAGTCCGAGAAAGGAATGCGTCTGCTATCTTTCCTGTGATATCGGGGCGTATAATACGTGTATGCACCTTTGCCGGTATTGCTACGCAAATCTCGATCCGGCGCTGGTGAAGGAGAATTACAAACAGCACGACCCGAAGTCTCCGTTTTTGATCGGCCGCGAAAAAGAAGGGGATGTGATCCACGATGCAGCCCAGAGCTCTTTTATTGAGAGGCAGATGAGCTTGTTTGATATGTGATGGATAGAGAAGTATTGAGGCCTTATAGTAGTTTTTTACCTTGGCGGAGGTTTTTATGGGGACTTATGTGAATCCTGGGAATGAGAGCTTTTCTTCTGACGTGGCGGGGACTATCTATATTGATAAGACGGGGCTTTTACATATCCTTAATGAGAATATCGAAAAGCCATCGAGATATTTTGCCGTAAGCCGTGCGAGGCGCTTTGGAAAGTCGATGGCGGCGGGGATGATCGATGCCTACTACAGCAGAGGCTGTGATTCCAGGGAGCTTTTTTCGCCCTTTGAGATTGCGAGGGATCCCGACTTTGAAAAGTATCTGAATAAGTACAATGTGATCCATTTCGATGTGGCAAGTTTTTTGTACCGGGCAAAAAATCTCGATGAAGTTGTACCGCTTCTGGACAGTACTCTCCTTGCCGAGATGTTTGAGGAGTTTCCGTATCTTAAGGAGGATCATCCTGCTGATACCGCGGCAGCTATGAATCTGGTTTACAAGCGGGATAAGAATAAATTTGTCGTAATCATCGATGAGTATGACTGTATAACGAGAGATGCTTCGGAAAATGAGGAGCTGGTGCTTGGATTCATAAAGTATCTCCGTGGGTTCTTTAAGACCGAAGAATCAAAGCAGTTTCTGGCTCTCGGATATATTACG
>JAFSXN010000115.1 GCA_017444015.1 Lachnospiraceae bacterium
AGTACAAGCCCGAGATTATGCTGGTAGGCGCTACCGCCCTTGGAAGAGATCTCGGCCCTACGGTTTCCGCAAGAGTCGCAACGGGACTTACGGCGGACTGTACCGTACTTAACATCGGTGATTTCCCGCTTCAGCCGATTCCCGGTCAGGAGCAGCTTCATAATCAGCTTCTTATGACCCGTCCGGCCTTCGGTGGAAATACCATCGCAACGATCGCCTGCCCGAACAACCGTCCCCAGATGGCTACCGTTCGTCCCGGCGTTATGCAGAAGATCGAGCCGAAGAAGGGCGCGAAGGCTGAAATTATTGAATTCAATCCGGGCTTTACCCCGAACAACCGCTATGTAACGATTAAGGAGGTCGTTAAGGCAGTTTCCGATACCGTGGATATCATGGACGCAAAGATCCTTGTTTCCGGCGGCCGTGGCGTAGGAAGCCCCGAGAATTTCAAGATCCTCGAGGAGCTTGCCGAGGCAGTAGGCGGAACCGTGTCCTGCTCACGTGCAGTTGTTGACGCAGGCTGGAAGCCGAAGGATCTGCAGGTAGGACAGACCGGAAAGACCGTTCGGCCGAACGTATACTTCGCGATCGGTATCTCGGGCGCGATCCAGCACGTAGCCGGTATGGAGGAGTCGGATATCATCATCGCCATCAATAAGGACGAGGATGCGCCGATCTTTGATGTAGCGGATTACGGCGTTGTAGGCGACCTGAACAAGATTGTTCCCGCTCTGACCGCTTCGATCAAGGCGGAGAAGGCGAAGAAGGAAGCATAATCAGACGAATAAATTTGTTTTCTATAATATTCGTCGGTTCAGTATTTATGTGTTTTCCGATTTATTTGTTCCGACGAGTATATCTGAAAATCGGGCATCCCGGAGGGGGGTGCCCTTTTTTTCGTTTCATCATTATTATCATTACGATAAAAACGCATGGAATACCGATTTCAGCTGGAAACCGTAAAGATAGAAAAATTTTTTTTAACGACCCCCATTTTTTAAAAATAGTGTTCGTATTATTAGATAGAGGGATAAAGAAAGACAAAGAAAAAACCTCAGAAGCTAAACTTAAACGGACGGTCCAGATAAGAATACAAATATGTGCATCAGCACACAGAAAGGAAGAGAATACAATGATGGTACTCGCGTTCTTATTCTGTCTTGCCCTGTCCGTAGGTCTGGAGATCGTAAGAGAAAAGGCGGAATAAAAAAATAAAAAAACTTAACAGGTTAAGATTTGCTGTAGCCGGAAAGCATTTTTTCCATAAACTTCATACCTCCTTAAAAATATAAAAAAGTTCAAACCAGTTTTATTCTTCGACTACAGCTCTTAAACAATACATTTCCTCACTTCCACGAAGGCACCCGGCAACGAAACTCCCGGGTGCTTTCCTTTTTCATACCATTCTTTTTCGTTTTATATACTTTAAATATAGCAAGAATTTTGATAAAATAGAAAAAGCACGGTATTTGCTCAGGGAAACCGGGCGGATACAGGGGATGTATGGAATGGGGTCGTATTTACTTACAAGGGGTTTTATCATGGAATTTGTCAAAAACCTTATAACGGATAAGAAACGCCTGAATATTCTGAATGGGTTTGTCATAGGAATCGTGGCGATCTCTTTTCTGATATTCTTCCCGGTTCTGGAAAGCAACCTGATGGAGAATGCCAAACAGAATGAGATTGATACGACGAAGATCTATGTCGCGAATTTCGAGCGGGCGTTTTCTGAGCAGCTTACCTTTTTAGAGCTGATGGGGGATGAGCTTGGAAAGATGAAGCCCGGGTCCGTCGAGGAAATTAGAGAAGCGCTTTCCGAGATCAAGGACCCGAGCTGTTTTGACCTTCTGCGGTTTGCGCAGGATGACGGAGTAGCCTACGGAACGGAGGAAGAGCTGGATCGTTTTGTGACCGGTCAGCAGAATTATGTAAAGAGCCTTGCGGGAGAGCAGGTTGTCTCGGATGAGCTGATCAGCGTTAAGGATCAGTTCAGCGCCATTATCTTTTCTGTTCCGGTCTACTTTGACGGAGAGGTCGGGGGCGTTTTGTTCGGATATATCTACGGCGACGGTTTTTCCCGGATCATTGACGCAATGTCTCCGGACGGCAGAAGTCTTCTGGTAGTGGACGGCGCGATGGAGATTCTCGGAAAGAGCGACGCACAGGCCCTGAACAATATCAGGTATCAGTTCGACTATTATCTCAGGCAGTTTCGGTACACGGATAAGGTGGCTTACCGCGATATCGTCGGAGAAATGAAGGCCGGGGAAGAAAAGCTGTATGAAATAGAGTATGGGGGAGAGTCCTGTTTTATGACTCTTGTCCCCTTAAATATCCATAACTGGTATCTGGTCCAGCTGACACAGACGGCGGAGGCGACTCTGTTTGAACGGAGCGTTATGCAGAAGGCGGGGCTGTTTGCGATCTTTGCCACGGTTATGATCGGACTTCTGCTCTGCTTTGCGGATGTGGCTATCCTGAATTCCTTTGAGCTGATCGAATTGAACGCGAAGTATTCGCTGCTTGACAATGAGAGCAAATCCGTGACCTTTTCCTGCAACCCGAATTCCCGGGCAGTCGAGTTAAACGGCGCGGTAGCTCAGACCTTCGGAAAGGAGATCGCGGAGGCGGGAACCGTCAACCTGGTCACGCTTTTAGATTATCTGCATGAGAACGATCAGGGACTTTCCAAGGCCATCGCCAAGGCCGGGGGTGAGGGAAAGGATAAGTTCGAGACCGATGTCCAGATCCGCAGAGAGGACGGCGGTTACGGGTGGTACAAGGTGGAAGCGATCTTCCTTCGCGATAAAAGAGGCAAGATCCAGACGGTGGTTGGGAGCCTGAAAAATACCGAGGATCAGATCGAGAAGGAGCATGACCTGAAGAGTAAGGCGGAGCGGGATCTTCTGACGGGACTTTTGAATAAGATCACTATGGAGCAGTCCGTTACTGAGATGATCAAAAAGAAGCCCTACGGGAAATACGCCTTTTATATCATTGATCTGGATAACTTCAAGGCGGTAAACGACAATCTGGGGCATGCGACGGGAGATAAGGTACTGACGGATGTTTCTGCCAAGCTGAATCTCCAGTTCAATGAATTCGATTTTATCGGGAGGCTCGGCGGAGACGAATTCGCGGTAATGTTGGTTATTCCCGAGAATATGAGCAATTACGCCAGCGGTCTGATCGAGGTCAAGGCAAAGAACCTTTGCGACAACCTGAAGGAGACCTATTCCGACGGAACTACGGATATTACGGTTACAGCCAGTATCGGAATCGCCGCCTATCCCTCTCAGGGTGAGAGCTTTGAGGAGCTCTATAAGCATGCGGATCTGGCGCTCTATCACTCAAAGAATACCGGAAAGAACAGGTATACCTTCTATTCGACGGAGTTTGAAAAAGAGTAACCAAAAAATAATTTTTATATAAGGAGATATGAACCAATGAGCAAAACATTTGATGATCTGTTGAAAAAGCTATCTACCTGCCCGACGAAGAAGGTGTCGGTCGCAGCGGCACAGGATCAGCCGATCTTAGAGGCGGTGGCGATCGCTAAGAAGCAGGGAATCGCGGACGCTATCTTAGTCGGGGACGAGGGGAAGATTCGGGAGATCGCTTCCGGGATCGATATGGACCTGTCCGGGTATGAGATCATAAACGAGCCGGATCTGGAGCAGGCGGCGTTAAAGGCGGTATCGCTTGTCCACGACGGAAAAGCGGATATGTATATGAAGGGTCTGACGGATACGAAGACCTTTTTAAAGAGCGTATTAAATAAGGAAGTCGGGCTCAGGACCGGCCAGGCGCTCTCCCATGTCTGCGTTTTTGAGCTTCCGGGGATCGACCGTCTTCTGTTTCTGACGGACGTAGCGTTTATTCCCTATCCGACGTTAGAGGATAAGGTAGCGATGATCAATTATACGGTAGAGATCGCGAAGGCCTGCGGTGTTGAGAATCCCAAGGTTGCGCCCCTTGCCGCGGTAGAGGTGGTAAATCCGAAGATGCAGGTTACGGTCGAGGCGGAGGAGCTGACGAAGATGAACGAACGCGGCGAGATCAAGGGCTGTATCGTGGACGGGCCGCTCTCGCTTGACCTTGCCATCGATCCCGAGGCAGCAAAGCATAAGGGAGCTACCGGAAGAAAGATCGTCGGTGACGCGGATATACTTGTTTTCCCGGATATCCACGCAGGAAACCTGGTCTACAAGGCGATCGTACATCTGGCAACGGTCAGAAACGGCAATATTCTGATGGGGACCAAAGCGCCGGTCGTTCTGACGTCGCGGTCGGATTCGACGGAGATCAAGGTAAATTCGCTGGCACTGGCTGCTGTTGTAGCTGAAGAAATGTCAAAGTAAATCTGCATATAAAAAGATCATCAGGAGGAAGGAAATGTCAAAAAAGAGTTTAATTATCAATCCGGGTTCTACGTCGACGAAGATCGGCGTATTCGAGGATGAGACACTGTTATTTGAGGAAACGCTGCGGCATTCAACAGAGGAGATCGCGAAGTACGAGAAGATTGTGGATCAGAAGGATTTCCGGAAGGAGATCATCGTTAATCTTCTGAAGGAGAAGGATTTCGATATCAACTCATTGGATTTCGTTGTCGGACGGGGCGGAATGCTCAAGCCGATCCCCAGCGGGACCTATGAGGTAAGTCCCGAGCTTTTACACGATCTGGAGATCGGAAAGCAGGGGCAGCACGCTTCGAATCTGGGCGGGATCCTTGCGAAGGAGATCGGGGATTCCATCGGCGTTCCCTCTTATATCGTGGATCCTACGGTGGTCGATGAGATGATGGATATCGCGAGGTATTCGGGCGTTCCTGAACTTCCGAGAATCAGCGTCTTCCATGCCCTGAACCAGAAGGCCGTCGCGAGACGCTACGCGAAAGAGATCGGCAAGCCCTATGAGGACCTGAATCTGATCGTTGTTCATATGGGCGGCGGCGTTTCCGTCGGACCCCATAAGAACGGAAAGGTAATCGATATTTTTAACGCGCTGGACGGCGACGGAGCCTTTTCTCCGGAAAGAGCGGGCGCTGTTCCTGTAGGCGCTTTGATCAGGATGTGCTACAGCGGAAAGTATACCGAGGCGGAAGCTATGAAGAAGGTAGTCGGAAACGGCGGCTTCAACGCCTATCTCAATACCAACGATATGAGAGACGTCGATAAGATGGTGGAAGAGGGTAACGAGGAAGCGAAGAAGGTCCGGGATGCCTTTGTCCTCCAGATGAGCAAGGATATCGGCTCTATGGCCTGCGTACTCTGCGGAAAGGTAGACCAGATCATCCTGACCGGCGGTATCGCTTATGATAAATACGTTGTTGAGGGGATCAAGGAGAGATGTGAGTGGATCGCTCCGTTTACGGTCTATCCCGGTGAGGATGAGCTGCTTGCGCTCTGCCAGGGCGGTCTGCGCGTCGTAACCGGGCAGGAGGAGCCGAAGAAATACTAAGGAAAAACTGTTTTAATCAGCGTTTCCCTAAATATCTGAGATATATACTCAATAACGAAAAGGCTTGCCGTTTCGTTATTGAGTGCGCCGGATTCGGGCCGCTTTAAGCGGCATATTTCCTTACCGAATCCGTGCGCATCACTTTATACGGTTAACGAA
>JAFSXN010000116.1 GCA_017444015.1 Lachnospiraceae bacterium
AATAACGAAATTACTTTCCATTTCGTTATTGAGTGCGCCGAATTCGGGCCGCTTAAGGCGGCATATTTCCTATCCGAATTCGTGCGCATCATATTATACGATTAACGAAAAGCGGCAGAGCTTTTCGTTAATCAGTATAATCCATTTGGCGAAGCCATACAACGAGGAAATACGTAGTATTTCCGAGTTTGGTTCTGAATAGTTGCCATTATTTTTAAAAAAGGGACAGGGAAAAACCCTGTCCCTTCTAATATTAATTTTATAACGGAGCCAGGCTCAAAATGCTCCGCATTTTTCGCTGTTCGTCTGTCGCCGAACAAATTTGAGCAAAGAAAGTCTTACGCGAGCAAGCTCTCGACGCCTTTCTTTTCTCAAATTACTTTGGTTCCTTAATCGTACAGGTTCGGAGCGATGGTGTCGTCGTTCATGTTGTCTGCATTGTACCAGTAACCAGCTGTCGGGAAGTCCTCAACTGTGTCGCCGTTAGCAGCCATCGTTAAACCATAAAGTGTATAGTAACCCATCATCAGAGGAGACTGGGTAACAGCACCGTACATTGTTCCGTCTTCGATAGCGCCCTTGATGATCGAACCAGCATCAAATCCGATACCGATAACATCACCGTTTGCAGGATCAGAGCCTAACAGAGAAAGGTTTGCGTCAGCTGCCAGAACACCTTCTGCTGCGGTCTGGTTGGAACCGAAAATACCGATTGTGTCAGACTTGGACATAATAGCCTGAGCAGCGGTAGAGCAAAGCTCAACAGTCGTCTGGGCCGGTACGGAAACCTCGATAACAACATCGGTATCTCCGCTGTCAGCGCCTTCTGCCGCGTTTACATAGAACTCATTTCCTTCTACGGAAACAGTCTTGCCATCAGCCTGGATCAGGGAGATGAGCTTGTTGATGAAGCCAAGACCACGCTGCTGGATATTCAGAGCGGTAGCATCCTGGTTAACTTCACCGATTCTAACCTGAGCATCAGCCGAAGCGATAACGTCCTTAAGAGCCGCATACATATTCTCAGCAGCAACCTCGCCTGCCTGAGAATTGTCAGTAGCGATCGTAGCTACGATAGAGCCTTCCGGAGCATCCGCAACACCCGTATCGAAAGCGATTACGGGGATACCCTTGTCAGCGCACTCCTGAAGGGAATCCAGAACGGAGCTTGTATCACAAGCTGCAAGTGCGATTCCGGGAGGGTTGCTGTTGATATCGGAATTCAGCATGTTAACCTGATCAGCGATATCGGACTCGGAGTTCGGGCCGTGAGCGTTGTAGGTAACGCCCAGCTCTGCTGCAGCCATATCCATTCCGGTAAGAGCTGCCTGCCAGTAGGTGGACTGGAAAGACTTAACGTCAACAGGGAAGTCATAAGCTTCGTTTGCAACTACGCCGTCAAACTGTGTGCCGCCGGTGAATTCTCCCGATCCGCCAGCTGCTGCCGCAGGTGCCTCAGCCTCTGCTGCCTCTTCTGCTGGAGCCGCTTCCTCAACTTCTGCAGGCTCTTCTTCTGCTGCTTCCTCGGTAGCTGCAGGCTCAGCTGCTGCAGGTGCCGCCGCTTCTGATGCTCCGCCGCAGCCGGCAAGCAGAGAAGCTACTAACGTTGCGCTAAGTAACGTTGCCAGTAATTTCTTTTTCATACTTTCTCTCCTTTTAATATAGAATAATTTGTATGATTTGCTTTCGCAAATCCTTATCGACAAAAAGTTCTGAAGAACTTTTTGCCCCTCTGCCAATTTTCCTTCGGAAAATTGAGCAGAGTCTATATGAAACACACTATGTGTATCATATCGAATTTCACTGCTCCTTCGCCAGTCTCCGTCTCTTTATAACATCGATCATAACCGCGCCGATCAGAACGCAGCCGGTAATGATCTGCTGCCAATTCGCCTGAAGGCCGACATAAGGAAGACCCGTCTTTAACAATACGATAACAAAAACGCCCGCTAAGGTTCCAAGCACCGAGCCATAGCCACCGGTCGCCGATACGCCGCCGACGAAAACGCCGCCGATCGCGTCCAGCTCAAGACCTGCTCCGGTTCCCGGCTGAACCGTAGGAACCACCGCTGCATAAGCAATCGCCGCAAGACCCGCAAAGCATCCGCAGATCACATAATCCATGACGTGATAGAAACGGACATTGACACCCGAAAGGGTAACCGCTTCTTTATTACTTCCGATCGCGATGGTATAGCGGCCGAATTTCGTATGGTTCAGAACAAACTCCATAACAAGAACCAGAACCACAACTACCGCAAACCCGATAGGGATCTTTAAGGCCTGTCTTCCTGTACCGAAGGTCAGCTTGAAAATCGAATGAAACCAACCGCCTGGCTGCTTATTCGTAGGCCAGGGCGTCGCCATAACCATGGAGCTGATTCCTCTAGTTATCATACAGGTACAGAGCGTTGCCAGAAACGGCGGCAGACCCATCACTCCGATCAGGATACCATTGACCAGTCCGACAACACATCCCAGAAGTACGCAGATTAACATCGCCAGTACGACGGGAATATTATGGTCACGGATCAGTCGTCCCGCAAGCAGCGCATAGCAGACCATTCCGGTTCCAATCGACAGATCAACGCCCGCGGTGATTAACGGGAAGGTCACCCCGATCGCCATCAGGACATCGTAGTAAGAGAAGTCAAGCATCGACAGGATCGAAGAATACTGACGAAACTCCGGACTGAATATCATATATACAATTACCAGACCGATAATTACGAACAGTACAATAATCCTCTGATCCGATATGATTGATTTTTTCTTTGCCATCTCTTTAGGCCTCCTTCGTCTTATGCGATATCGCGCGTCGCCTTGTCCATGATCTTTTCCTGCGTCGCTTCGGAAATATCCATTTCTCCGGTCTTCCTGCCTTCACACATGATTACGATCCGATCGCTCATTCGAAGAATCTCCGTCATTTCCGAGCTGATCATAATGATGGATTTTCCTTCCGAGGCAAGCCGGTTCATCAGCTTATAGATCTCATTCTTCGCGCCGACGTCGATACCTCTCGTCGGCTCGTCGAAGATCAGGATATCGCAGTTCCTTACCAGCCACTTCGCGATAACGACCTTCTGCTGGTTTCCACCGGACAGGTTGACGACCAGAGTATCGGCGCTGGGAGTCTTCGTAGCCAGCTCCTTGATATACTGCTCGGTGATCTTCTTCTCCTCCGCCTTGTTGATAAAGGCGCCGTTCATATAGTTTTCCAGCGAAGCCAGAGTCGAATTCTCGGTCAGCGACTTCTGGACAACGATTCCGTAACGCTTTCTGTCCTCGGAAAGATAGCCGATTCCGTGCTTAACAGCGTCCTGCGGAGAATTGATCGTAACCTTCTGACCGTTTACATAGATATCGCCGCTGGTCTTCGGATCCGCCCCGAACAGCGCTCTCGCGGTCTCAGTACGGCCCGCGCCCATCAGCCCTGAAAATCCAAGGATCTCGCCCTTTCTGAGTTCGAAGCTGACGTCCTTTACCATCCTTCCGGCGTTCAGATGCTCGACCTTTAAGACGACCGGCGCGTCCTTTGGAACGTGGCTCTCGGTCTTGGGATCCTCGTAGATAACACGACCCACCATCATGTTGATGATATCTTCCTTGGTACAATCCTTGGTGATCAGCGTTCCGACATAGCCACCGTCACGCATTACGGTAACCCGGTCCGTAATCACCTTTATCTCATCCATACGGTGAGAAATATAGACAATGGCAAGTCCCTTGGCCCGAAGGTCCCTTATGATTACGAAGAGGTCCTCGATCTCCTTCTCCGTCAGCGCCGCCGACGGCTCATCAAAGATAATAACCTTCGCCTGATGGGAAATGGCCTTTGCGATCTCGCACATCTGCTGCTTTCCGACCGTCAGATCGCTCATCTTGGCCCTGGGATCGATTTCGATCTTAAGCTCAGCGAAGAGCTTGTTGGATTCCTCGATCATCTTCTTGTCATCGATCCGAAAGCCCTTCATAAACTCACGGCCGATAAAGATATTCTGCGCAACCGTCAGATCGCCGACCATATTCAGCTCCTGGTGTACAATGACGATACCGGCGTCCTGGGCTTCTCTCGTATTATGGAACTCGATCTCCCTGCCTTCAAAGGTAATCTTCCCGGAGTCCTTGGTATAGATACCCGTCAGAACCTTCATCAGGGTCGACTTTCCAGCTCCGTTTTCCCCCATCAGAGCATGGACCTCTCCGCTTCTTACGTCGAAGTGGACATGATCCAGGGCATGTACGCCGGGGAAGGATTTGTCGATATCTTCCATTGTTAAGATCGCTTCTTCGCTCATAATTGATCTCCTGCCTTTTATAGTAAACTCCCGATTATTTCTTAATTCGGGAACCGCTGAATTACGCGTTTCCCGCGCCGGATGCGCGCCGCGAAGCGGCTTCCACTGCGCATCCGTGCGCATTACTAGTAAGGAAAAAATGATTTAATCAGTTTTTCCTTAGTTCTTTCTCCGTCTCGCCATAACATCGGCGTAAACAACGACGATAACGATCAGGCCCGTAACGATCAGCTGGATATCCTTCGCAAAGCCCAGCGCCAGGATACCTTCCTGCAAAAGAGAGATAATAAAAACGCCGATCACGGTTCCGCCGATAGAGGCAAGTCCGCCGGACATCGAGGTTCCGCCCATAACGCAGCCAGCGATCGCTTCATTATTATACTGATCACCGTACCCCGGCTGAACCGTCGTATACGCGCCTACGAAGAAGATTGCGGCGATCCCCACAAGGGTTCCGCAGATGACATAAGCCAGCATTTCCCATTTTTTCGTATCAACACCGGAAAGTCTTACAGCCTCGCGGTTACTGCCGAGACAGAGAATATAACGGCCGGGCCTGGTATTGTTCAAGATGATCATACAGATCACCGCCGCAATCAGGAAAATCACCAGACCTACCGGGAAACCGCCCTTGCTTACCAGATTCCGAAACCACCCCTTATCCGGATCGTTCGAAAGCGGCCAGCTGACCGACTGCGTCTTTGTATACACGGCAGCGATACCCTTTGCGATATTCATCGAAGCCATAGAAACAATAAAGGGAGGGATCGTCCAGTATGCTACCAGATAGCCGTTTAAAATACCGAAGCACAGACCGATCAGAACGCTCATAATCAGAGCTACAACTACCGGCGCTCCCTTAAATACCATCGTATATCCGGAGATCAGAGCGCAGCAGAACATAACCGGTCCGATAGAGAAATCAATTCCTCCGGTCGCGATGACGAAAGTAACGCCAAGAGATAGGAATCCAAGAAAATACACATAATTCAGGACGCTCATAATTCTGGCTTTTCCGAAGAAGCCGGGAACCAGAAGGCAGAAAACGAAGTACATCGCGATCAATACGCAAAATAGAATGATCCTGTTAAAACCGACCTTCTTAACAAAAGGGATCTGTTTGAACTTTTCCAATTTTCTTACCTCCGTATGAGCCACATGTTATGTGCATATTTTATAAAATAATCGTTTCTGGGTAAAACGTTTTGTCTAAAACTCCTAAACATTATAACGTATACTTTCCGTCAGGGCAACCGAAAGATATGAAAAAATAATTTCATCCGAATAGGACAAAAGTCACTTGATGAAGATGTCCCCGATTGTATAATTCAGCTTGGTCGCGTAGTTATAATCCTCGACCGTATGAACTACGCAATCCTCCGCCAGCTCCCTCGGATCCATCGAAAGAATACCGTCCCTGACCTTGATATACTGGTAAGGCATATATTGATGCAGCATACTTAACGGGATCTCGACCTCCGAAAGATTTTTAAATAACTTAGCTATGGAATCCTGCATCTCCGGCTGAGCAAAGTAATACCGGCAGCGGTCCGAAAAGCTGTACTTCCGCTTCAGAGCCTTCTCTTCCTCGGTTCCGTGATAATGCTTCTGCCAGTCCTTCGGATTCTTCATCATGGTCTCTTCCATGGTCTCGATGAATTTCGCCTGCTTCTCCTCGGGAACCAGTATCTTCTCCATCATGGAAAGAGCAAAGAGCCCCTCTCTCAAAGCAAAGGTAAGCGCAGGGCCGACCTTTAGGATCGCGATGCCGTCCTCCACCATCTCCTTTAACGCTTCCGCCGGCTGATAGTCCGTGGAATGTCCCTCAAGAACAATATTGTCATACTTTTCCATCGCCCCGGTCAGCTCTTTCGCCTCCGCCCGGTCATAACGGAAGAAATCCGCGTCGCCGAACTCTACGCCCGGCTGTACGACGATACCGATAATATTCTGAAACGCGTCCTTGATCCCGCGCTTTTCAAACTGCTCCTCGTAGGTCTTAAGGGTCTTTTCCACCGCGGCGGGCTTGGTTACGGCAAGAGAATCCTCTACCTCCTGGGCCCCTCCGGGGATCGGAACCTCGCTGCCGATAATAAAGGCAGGCCTCTGCTCATCGGGATTTTTCTTCAATAACTCCTGATAGGCCTCCTCGCAGGCTTCATAGAGGATCGCGCCTCTCCTTGCGATCGTTTCATCCGTCAGATCCTTATCGCGCGGATCGTCCCCGACCCGCATACTGGTATCCAGGTGAATTTTCTTATATCCTGCGGAAACAAACAGCTTAACTAACGTAATCGCCTTCTCCATGGCGTCCTTCTCCGGCTCGTCCACCCAGGTCAAAGGTCCCAGGTGATCCCCGCCGAGGATGATTTTCTCCCTCGGAAAGCCGATGTTATCCGCGATCTTATAGACAAAATCCCTGTAATCCGCCGGCTGCATCCCGGTATATCCGCCAAACTGGTTGACCTGGTTCGCCGTCGCCTCAATCAGAACATAGTCGTCGAACCGCTTCGCCTGCTTTAAACAGGCCTCGATTACCAATTCATTCGCTGTACAGAAGGAGGGGATGCCCGAAAACTTCATTCCTTCCTTTCTCTTTGCAAGAATCGCTCTAAGTGCGTCCATTGTTTTGCCTCTCTTATTCTTCATTATAATTTATACTGATTAACGATTTTCGTTGCCGATCAACCGGACTCGCAAACGCAATTCCAGTACGTTTGCTTTATCAAAAACGGCAATTAATTGCGTCCGCGAGTATAGTATATCAGGGCAGTCTACAGGTTTGCGCCCCGAACAACGTATCAGAGGGTCGATCGATCTTGAAAAACAGATCGCTCGACTACGTGAAAATTACAGATTGCTTTTCATATATTCACGTTTAATCAGGCATCCGGGCAATCTGTAATTTTCCCGTTCTCATCCCAAAGATCATGCCAGTCGTCCGCTCCGGGCCACAGGAATACCTGTCCCTTGACCAGACGATTGTTCTTCTCAAGCGTCGCGATCGTCGCCATCTCCGCATCCGTCAAAGGATCCGTCATCGTTGACTCGATATTGCTCGTATACTCATTCTCGTGGATCGAGAACGGAATCGGAATCTGTCCTCTCTGAACCGCCCATTTCAGAGCGATGATCGCCGGATGAACGCCGTGGGCTTCCGCGATCGCCTTAAACTCCGGAACCTGCATATCCGCGATATCCGTCGCAACAATATCTCTCTCCGGTCTCTGCGGGGAGCCAAGGGGCATAAAGCCGATGGGCTGAATATCGTGCGCTACAAGATAGTCGAACAGCTCCTGCTGCTGGAAGCAGGGGTGCAGCTCCATCTCGCAGGCAACCGGCTTGATTTTGAACTTATCAATTACCGCGTTGAGCTTCGGGATCGTCATATTCGAAATACCGATATGACGAACCAGACCCTTTTCAACCAGCGCTTCGATCTGACGGTAGGTATCCATAAACTCCGCTACCGAGAACGGCTTGGAATCCGGATTTCTCGAATCCACATCACATCCGGGCGCATGATAGTTCGGGAACGGCCAGTGAATAAAGAACAGATCAATATAATCGCACTGCAGATCCTCGATACTCTTTCTGCAGGACTTCTCAACCTCTCTGTGCATATCGTTCCAGACTTTCGTCATAATATACAGATCCTTCCGCTCTACAACGCCCTCGTCAAAGGCCGCCTTGAAAACCTTTCCGATCTGATCCTCGTTGCCGTAGCAGGCGGCGCAGTCAAACATCCGGTAGCCCGCGCGGATCGCGCCTGCAACCGCGTTCGAAACCTCATCCGGCGTGAACCGGTCGGAACCAAACGTACCCATTCCCATACAGGGAACCTTATCACCCGTGTTCAAAGTGATCTGTGGAACCTTACTTGCATCAACTCCCATTTCTTTTTCCTCCTGTTGATAATAATGATTAAAACTATCCTGCTTCCAAAGGTGTGTCCATTCTGCAAACTAAAATTTGATCCTATTTACAAGAATGTGGTTACTCTCCTTTTCTCTTTTCTGAAATCCATACAACCAGCAAAAACGCACTGCCCGCCAAAAGATAGATAAGAAAGATCGTAAGCAATCTTTTTCGATCCGTATCTATCCACTGCATCGATTGCTCAAAATCCAAAACGGTCCGATCCTTGTCATATATACCCATGCATATTTTGCTCACAGGGTGTATTTGAAGGGTCAGCTCCGTTTCCGGTTGGAGCGTCCTTACGCTGTCAAGCGCACTGTCCGGGGCCTTCAGCGCCAGTCTGTCATAGTCGGTAAGCTCTATCGCCCGGACCGATGTATGTCCGCTTGTCTCTACAACTCCTTTAAAGTGCGCGACCACACTTACAGCCTCGGATACGTCAATATGTGCATAGTCCCTCTGGGTCTTTACGATCATAAACAGAGGAAGAAAAAAGACGAGCACCAAATAGAGGATCCATTTCCACCCTTCTATCGTTCCATCTCTGTCCGTATTCTCCATATTTTCCTCATATTCATATCTTTAAATACCAATCAGGGCAGCTCTGTCCAGGACACACAAGTGCCTCCATATACCGTTCCGCCATAAAATGCAGTCTTCCTGCATCCGACATATGATTTAACTCTAAAAGCACAGGAACAGCATAACGTACTTTTTCGATCAAAGCATCCAATGACCCGGATTCAAGAACTAATCCCCGCACATCATCGCTTGTTGCGACCCAAACAGCCGCTTCATCATCCCATTCCAATTTAACTGTATATTCCATATTTCACCCCGTTTGTTAAGCCTCGCTGTCTATTAAAATCTTCCCCTTCACCGTTCCGGGAGTCTTGAACATCTCAAAGGCGTCCGCGATCTGGGAAAGCGGGATCTTCTTAAATATAAAGGACTCGTCGAACTTCAGCTGTCCGGTCTTGAAATAATACGCCGCAAGCGACCATTCATCTCCCGGGAAAGGCGCCGAATAGCTCATCCAGGAGCCGGTCAGGGTGAACTCCTTCCGGTTCATATTCTCCCATTCATCTACACTAAAGGACAGCTCCCTTGTCGGCGTTCCGATAAAGCAGACGCCAGCCTTGTTCGCCGCAAGCTTAAAGGCTAGCTTCATCGTAATTGTATTCCCGGCGGTCTCGTAAACATAATCAAAGCCCTTGCCGTCCGTGATCTCGTTTACCTCGTCCATAAAGCCGTCCTTGCCGGAATTTACTCCGTGATCCGCGCCGAGGCGCTTCGCCAGATCCAGCCTTTCATCCAGAATATCAAATACCACAACCGACTTAGCTCCAAAGATCTTCGCCCACTGCATGGTCATCATCCCGATGGTCCCGCCGCCGAGGATCGCTACCGTCTTTCCGCCCTTGTAGTCCACCCGTCTGAGTCCGTGCAGAGCGACCGTCGCCGGCTCAAAGAAGGCACCCTGATCAACAGCGATGGAATCGTCGAACTTAACGACATTCTTCTCCGGCATCAGGACATATTCCGCAAAGCTGCCGAACTCTCTTGACCCGATAAAGCTGTAGTGCTTGCAGAGGGAATAATTTCCCTTCTGGCAGTCCTCGCACTTCATACAGGGAACAAGCGGTATCCCCGCGACTCTGTCACCTTTCTGTACAGAGGTTACACCCTCTCCGACCTCATCCACGGTACCCGAGAACTCATGCCCCAGGACATTCGGATAATAGTGACAGGCGGTTCCGTTGACTCGCGGAACGTCTGACCCGCAGATACCGGTATACTTTACCTTTACGATGACCTTCCCCGGCTCGATTTCCGGCTTCTTGATATCCTCATAGCGGATATCGTTCATCGCATGTACTACTCCTGCTTTCATAAAAAATCCTCTCTTTCCTCATTCAGCCGGGCTTAATAACAAAACCTCCAGCCAGATCATTATATATACTGGTTAACGCTTTTCGGTGCCGATTAATCGGACTCGCAAACGCAATTTCAGTACGTTTGCGTTATCAGAAACGGCAATTAATTGCGTTCGCGAGTATAAAAAATATCAACTAAATCTCGAAAACGTCCCCTTCAGCTTCTCATAAAGCGTTAAATACAGCTCCATCATCCGTTGGTATACCTCACGATTTTCCGGATTCGGCTCCTGGGTCCTCGTGATCCGGATCGTTCTTCCGACCGCCTCGTCGTAATCCTTATACAATCCGCAGCCGACTCCCGCAAGGATCGCGGCCCCCAGGGTCGTAGCCGTATCTGAGGTCGGAACGTTTATGGTCTTTCCGGTAACGTCCGCCTTGATCTGCGTCCATAGTACCGAGTTCGAAGCGCCGCCCATAGCGTTTAAAGAGGAAACGGCAACTCCGGTCTCCGCCGCGGTCCGGAGGTTATGCTCCAGGGAAAAGGCCACTCCCTCAAGAACCGCCCGGACCAGATGGCCCTTCGTCTTATCAAACCCAAGCCCGTAGAAGACTCCCTTCGCGTCCGGATCCCAGATCGGCGAGCGCTCCCCTGCCATATAGGGCAGGAAAACGACTCCCTCCGAGCCTGCCGGGACCTTTTCAGCTAAGGCTGTCAGCTCATCAAAGGACTGCCCCTCGCCAAACTCCTGCTTAAACCAGCGAAGCGTCCCGCCTCCGCCGACGGTTCCGCCCTGTAACAGCCACTGCCCCGGAACAACGTGCGGACTCAGGATCAGCTTTTTATGGGCAAGCGCCTGATCCACGCAGATACTCATTCCGCCTGCCTGTCCTCCCTGCTCCTGAGTCTGGCCGGGCTTGTAAACACCGGCTCCGAGCGTCCCACAGGCTGCGTCCAGACCTCCCGCCACTACCGGCGTTCCTTCCTTTAAGCCGGTCAGCTCGGAGGCCTTCTTCGTTACCTCGCCGATAATATGATCACAGGATACAGGCTCTGGCACCATTTCCGTCGATAAACCTAACTTTTCCGCAAGTCCTCCGTCATATTCGAGTTTCTTCATATTAAAGAAGTGCAGCCCATAGCCCTGGGAATAATCCTGGCTGACCTCGTCCGTCAGCATCATTCCGATATAGCTGTTGCTCTGTAAAATCTTCCAGATCCTGCCGTAAAGCTCCGGGCGCTCTTCCTTATACCAGAGGATCTTCGGCGTCGAATAGGACGGAAGGAAATCATTTCCGGCTACGGCAAAGATCTCATCCCCGCCGACTTCCTTCTTAACGCGCTCGCAGATATCTCTGGCTCTTGTATCCATCCAGATCGGCGTATTGCACAAAACGTTTCGTTCCCGGTCGATGGCTATCGCTGACCAGCTCTGCCCGTCGATCCCGATCCCCTTCATTTCCTCAGCGGAAACCCCATCTACAGTAAGCACCTCACGGATCCCGGCGACGATCGCTGCCCACCATTCCGTTGGATCCTGCTCGACCCAGCCGCTTTCCGGATAATATACCTGATAGGGCTTGTTCGTCTGGGCGACCACTGCCCCGTCCTTATCAAATACCGCAACCTTACAGGCCGAAGTTCCTATATCAATTCCAAGTAATAATTCCTGCATTCCTGTCTCCCGAAATATTCTATCGATTTCGTAACTGTTCGGTCATAGCCTGAACAGTTACTCGATTTCCTGCTTTTCTCGAGAGCGAAACGTTTCGCTCTGATTTAAAAAAAATAAATCGCCCTGCTGACAGTTTTGATTATAGCATCTCCCGAACTAATGTCAAGGGGAAGATCAGCAGGGCGAATATATTTTTCATCCTTTAATTATAGTCAATTATATGATATTATAGTCTGGTGCAGGCAATTATAGTCTTGAGAGGTGAAAGAGATGTCCGAACGAAATCCATATGCTATCAGCTTCGGAAGGATCCCGAGGCAATTCATCAGCAGGGATCTGCTTATAGGCGAAATAATCGACACATTATACTCGCGAACGCAATTAATTGCCGTTTTTGAGAAAGCATACGTACTGGAATTGCGTTTGCGAGTCTGGTTGATCGGCAACGAAAATCGTTAACCAGTATAAACAGCGATTCCGTTGAAGAGCAGGCTTTTAAGCTCACGGGGATCTGCGGAACCGGAAAAACCGTTACTCTCTCTGCGATAGAGCGGGAATTAAAGCAGGACAGTAAATGGATCATCATTGGTCTGAAGCCAAATTCCAATCTGACCAACGATCTTGTTGCCCGATTGTACAGTGAAGTTCCTTTCCTGACAAAATTGATCGATGCCGAGTTAAACCTCTCCGCTTTTGGGATCGGGCTGAATCTCTCCAAAAAAAGTCCCGTCGCAAGTATTGACACAGCCCTCAGACAGCTGATGCAGGAGATCAGAAAACAGCAGAAAAGGGTGCTGATCACCATTGATGAAGTACAGAAAACCGACGCTATGATAGACTTTATCCAGGAATTCCAGCTGCTGATAAGAGAGGATTTACCAATTTATCTAATCATAGCCGGATTGTATGAGGACATTGAGGATATCGAAAACACGGACGGGCTGACCTTCTTGCTTCGGGCAGCCCGATATGAAATGACTCCGTTAAGCATTCGGATCATAAAAGAGGATTACAAAAAAACCTTGTCACTGTCGGAAGAAACCGCAGACAGACTCGCTCGAATGACCAAAGGATATGCCTTTGCCTATCAGGCCTTCGGCAAATACATGTGGGAATCAACGGGTCCGGAGATCACGGATCTGATACTTTCCCAGGTAGACGAAGCCCTGTCAGAGAAGGTATACAATAAAATCTGGAGTGAGCTGGCTCCCAGGGACAAATTCTTCCTGAGCTATATCGTTCAAAAGGAGCAAATGAGCGCTTCCGAGCTTCTGGAACTGACAAAAAAGAAGCACAATGAATGGAGCGAGCCCAGAAAACGTCTGATCGAAAAGGGCATTCTTGACGGTTCCGTTCGCGGAAGGATTTCATTAAAGCTCCCCCGTTTCGGAGAATATACCAGAATGCGTCTGGAAGCCGAAGCCGATTAGAGAAGCGCGGAATGAAGCGCTTCCCTGCGCCCTCAGTACGTACGTTCTTCTCCGCATCACCAATCACTGTCCCAGTCTCCGCCGCCCCAATCGGAATCCCAGCCAGAGGTGTCGTCGTCGCTCCAGCTCCAGTCGTAGTCGTCGTCATCGTCCCAGTCGGAATCCGTCGTTTCCCGGGTATATTCCTCGGAATACTCATAATAATCGTCGGCGTTGTTCTGAAGCTCCTCAGGGGCCTCCGTATACTCATAAGTACCCGAAACATCATCGTACTGATACCAGTCGTGAGTATAGTCGTCATACATATAAGGAGTGCCCTGATAGGTATAATAGCTCTGGTTATAGGTATGACTCTTTTGCGTGATAAGAGATCCGCCGAAATATATGGCCAGAACGATCAGTAAGATGATCAGCCCCGTTTTATCCGACTTTTTGCTTTTCCTTCTCGTCCCGGAGGGAGGCGTCGCGCTCTTTCCTTTCTGGAGCCGGTAATTCTTATAATCGGTCACCTGCTCCTTGAGCTTCTGGTAGATCTCGTTGACCGCGTAAGCCTCGTCGTTGCCCTCATAGCGCACCGCCCGGGATCCGTCCGATTTATTCTTGTATACAATAAACTTCCCGGTTGCCTCGTTCTTGTAGATCCCAAAAGCCTTTGGGCCTCGATAATCCTCCCCGATATGAAAGCCGAATTTATCCAGAGGAAGCTTTTTTTCCTCCGCAAAGGCCCGAAGTTCCTCGATCGTCCTCGGCGTTCCGTTTGCCGCGCGCTTGATTCCCTCGTTCGGGGCCCCGCAATAGGGACATTTCTCGTCGCTTTCCTCTATAAAGTTGCCGCAATATGAACACTTGATCTGCATAGTAATCTGTTCCTTCTGTCAATATATACTGGTTAACACTTTTCGTTGCCGATCAACCAGACTCGCAAACGCAATTTCAGTACATTTACTTTATCAAAAACGGCAATTAATTGCGTTCGCGAGTATAATCTCTCCCGGGCCCCGGGTGAGCAGTTATGCCTCCTATTATTATAGGAAACGAAATCATTCGTTTTCTATTGCGTGCTAAGTACCCATCCCGATCAGACATTCGCTCCCGCGGAAGGCGAAGCCGTACTTATAAATATGCTCTCTGGGGATACCGCGGGCAAGGAGGTCCGCGTCGTAATGCTTGTCCTCGATCTGTCGGAGGGCATTCTTTACGGTATCAGAAAGTGTCTTCTCACCCTTTCTCTCATTGAAAACCTTAAATTCCAGAATCACAGCGGCGTTCTTATCATCCTTCGGCTCCATCACTACGTCGTAACGCCCAAAGCCGCTCTCGCGATTGGATTTCAAAACATAATCGGCTGCTCTGTCCACCATAAGCCCCAGGACAAAGCCATGGTAAAAGCGCTCCGGTCTGGATTTCTCTGACGGTTTACCGCCTGTGTCAAAGTTGCTGAAGATACTGAGCGTAATATCGCTCATATAACTGTTCATGTCCTCCACATTTCCGGTAAGCATACTCTTTATAAAACCGGAGTAATTGAAAGCATCTGGTCAGCTGCTTCTTGATCCCGGTCAGCGCGTCCTGGCAGTTCGTCTCCTTGATCCCCGCAAAGGACAGAAAAACTACCGGCCATTGTCCCTGCTCGGCACGCAGCTTCTCATCCTTCCAGATTTCCAGATCTCCGAAAAGCTCCTCCCCTCTCCCGGCATACTTGTTCGAGAAGAAGCACTCCAACATACTCATATTGAGCGTCTTACCAAAACGGCGCGGACGGGTGATCAGGGTGACATCGTCACGGTTCTCCCACCATTCACGAATGAGCGCGGTTTTGTCAACATAAAAGCAATTCTGTTCTCTGAGCTTCGCAAAATCCTGCGCCCCAATGGACACCGTTTTCTTCATTGCGTCCTCCCTTCGTCTCTCCTATCATAGCAGAAAAGAGGGTGGCTCGCCACCCTCTTTTCCACTCTTTCAGCACTCCTTACCGGCAAAAAGCATAACTCATCCCTTCACCGCCCCTACGGTCATTCCTTTGATGAAGTATTTCTGAAGGCTCAGAAACAGGATCGCGATGGGCACGACTGAAAGGATGATCGCGGCAATGGCCGTCGTATAGTCGCTGGACTGCGCCGAAAACAGCGACTGGATCGAAACGGTCAAGGTCTTTAACTTCTTGCTGCTCAGATACAGGTTCGCCATCAGATAATCGTTCCAGACCTGGAACGCCTGCATGATGATAAGCGTCGCCATCGCAGGTCTCAGCAAGGGCATAACGATCACAAAGTAGGTCCGAAAGATCGAACAGCCATCGATCTTTGCCGCCTCCTCCAACTCGATTGGGATCGTCGACATAAAGCTGTTCATAAGGAAGATCCCGAAGCTCATCCCGGTGGCTACGTACATAAAGATGATACCGGGTCTCGTATCCACTAACCCCAGCTTGTTCCCGACGATAAAGATCGACAGAAACAGCGCCTGGTAGGGAAGAAGGATCCCGATCAGGAAGTATATATACAGGAAGCGAAACAGCTTATGCGCGCATCTTGCGATGGCCCAGGCCGTCACTCCGCAAAGAAGCGCTAAGATCGCTACCGCGACGACTGTATACAGGATCGTATTGAAATAGGTCGTCGTCATATTCAGCTTCTTAAAGGCCTTCTGATAGTTGTCCAGCTGAAACGACTCCGGTAACGACAGCGGATTGCTCAGATAAAGCTCCTTCTTCGTCTTAAAGGAGTAATTCACGATGATAAAGACCGGGAACAAAAAGATCAGAGCAACGATGGTCATAATGACCTGAACGATCCCGGTTTTTACAGTGTATTTTCCGCTCATTATGCCTGTACCTCCCGTCTCTTCAGTACAAGGACCTGTATGACAGCTACGATCAGAAGCGCTATGATCAGGGAGATCGAAAGCGCGGAGCCATAGCCGTACTGTCTGCCGTTGATCGCCGTCTCATAGATCAGATAGATGATCGAGGTCGAGGCTCTGCCCGGTCCGCCCTGGGTCGAGGATACCATCAGATCATAGACCTTTAGGGAGCCCGTCGTTATCCCGACGATACAGATCGTAAAGCTGGGAGCAAGCATGGGCACCGTAACGTGGAAAAAGCGCTGCATAGTGGATGCCCCGTCGATCTTTGCCGCCTCGTGCAGATCCGAGGGGATCGACTGTAAACCCGCCAGATAGATCAGCATCCAGTACCCGATCCACTGCCAGTTATTCGCGGTCAGAAGACCCGCCAAAACCGTATCCTGATTGCCAAACAGCTGAAGATTGACATTGAGATGAAGCGCTTCCGCCATAGCCGGGAGGATATTGGAGAACATCCGAAGCCAGATAAAGCCGGTAACGACCGCGCTGATCAGGCAGGGCAGGAACAAAACGGTCCGATAGATTTTCTCTCCCTTTAACCCCGAATCCAGGATCACCGCGAACAGAAGCGCAAAGAAATTCTGAATAATCACGTTCCAGAAGGTAAAACGCAGCGTAAACCACCAGGCCTGCCGGACATACTTGTCCTGAAACATCTTCACGTAGTTGTCAAAACCGACAAAGGGCTTTTCCGCCGTCAGTCCGTTCCAGCTGGTCAGCGAATAGCGAAAGGCCAAAAAGATCGGAATGATCAGACCGATCGTAAAGATGATAAAGCCCGGAAGGACTAGTAGAAGATAACTGGAAAACTCTCTTTTTTTAATGGAATTCTTTTTCATGATCCTAAATCCTTGTCAGCTGCGCTTTCGCCGGAGGCTTTGTTTCGGAGGTTCTAATCGAGCAGGGGTGATGAAATCCCCCTGCTCGCGGCGGGCCGCCGGCCGCAAAGCGGTATATTCCACTCGGCGGCCCTGCCATAGTTATGAAAGAGGTAACACTTTGCTTTGAAACCTTAAATCGTTTTCCGTATACCGTTTTCCGTTACGGAGCGGAAACGTCTACTCTCGCATCCGAAGCCGCAAGTACATCGTCAAGGGTCTCGTTGCCTAACAGCCATTCTGCTACGTCGTTTGCGTTCTCATCCTGGAAGCCGGACCATACGAGCTGGGTATTTCCGGTATTCGCGTCAACGATCTGGCCTGCGCTCGAATATACGTCGATATCGCTCTGGCTCGGATTATTGAAGGTCGGGCTGACACCCTTCAGCATAGAAGCTGTGCTGGTATAGTCATAAATGCTCACTGCCAGGTCCGCGTTTCCTGCAAGGAAGTTGATGAAGGCGTCCGCTGCGTCGCTATATGCGGTATCCTTGCTCTTCATGATCGTGATATTCGGCTCAAAGATCAGCTTCGCGTCGCCCGTAGCGTTCGGGAACGGGAAGATACCGAAGTCAAAGTTCTCGTCGATGTCAAGGAAGTTCTGGATCGACCATGCTCCGGAAACCTTCATAGCTGCCTCTCCGTTAACCAGCTTCGCGTCGCAGGCGGTCTGCTCCAGAGAGAAGGTATCCTCAAAGGTATTGTTATAGATCAGCTCGTTGTAGCCATAAGCGGTCGACCATTCCGGCGTATCGGCAAAGCTGGTCGTACCGGCTCTGAAATCATCGCCCCAGGTAGGATACTTATTGAAGACGTCGTTGATGGCAAACTGCATCGTTACATTCCCGATGCTCCAGGTATCTACCATATGAGAAGCAAAAGGAGTAATCCCGTTGTCGTTGCAGACCTTGATAATATTTGCAAGATCGTCCTGGGTCTTGGGGATCTCAAGTCCTAATTCCTCAAAGATCGCCCGGTTATAGAAAACGCCCTGATAAAGCGCGTTGTAAACGATTCCGTAAACCTTGCCGTCCACCGTAACTCCGCTTGTCGCGTCGTCCAGTACCTTATCAACAGCCTCAAGACCGGTCAGATCTCCCAGAACGCCGAGGGAAGCGTAGGTCTTAACATCCTGGCCCTTTCCGATCATGATATCCGGAAGCCCTGACTGTAAATACTGCTGCATCTTGGGTCCGAAGCCCTCGCCCCAGTCTACGCACTCCCACTCGATCGTAAGATTCGGATAAACCTCCGCCAAGGCTTCATCGATCATATCCTCTACGCCGGCATCCGTTGTGGACTGTCCCCAGAGAACCTTTAAGGTAATATCCTCATCCTGCCAGGCAGCAGCGTCTGTCGTTTCCTCTGCCGCCTCAGATGCACCTGCCGCATCAGAGGCCCCGGATGCTGCGGGTGCCGCAGGCGCTCCCGCGCAGCCCGAAAGCAGTCCGAGGATCATAGCCGTACTCAGTAATACGCCGATAACTTTCTTTTTCATTATCCATTCCTCCTGTGTAAGTTTAATATAGGAAACGAATTAAGTGCTTGCACTTTAATTCGTTTCCCGCGTCGGATTTTGGCCGATTTATCGGCATATCTCCATACAAAATCCGTGCGCATCATTGTTTATAGTGAACGAATTTATTTCGTTCACTATAATTCCAGCATCGTGGATCTCCGAGCGTTTTTCGGAAACCCCGTGATGGAATCATTTTATAATGGCAGAAACAGGCGGGTTAGGAATAAATTGAAATTTTTACTTGGATTTTTTTGAAACCTGTTCCCTGTAATCTCTGGGCGAGAGACCGGTGAGCTTTTTAAATACCTTATTAAAATAGTTATAGTCGTTATACCCAACGAGAAAAGCGATCTCATTGATTGGCAGTTCCCCCTCCCTGATCAGGCTCTCCGCCCTCCCGATCCGTTTCTTTGCGATATAGTTCATAACATTTTCTCCGGTTTCCTTTTTAAAGAGCCGGGAGAGATAGGTACTTTCGATATGGAAGTGCTCGGAGAGGAAAACAAGGGACAGTTCATCGGAAAAATGGCGGTCGATATAGGTAACGACATCTGTTATTGTTCCTTTGGCTCCACTGTTTTCTTCTGAATAACATACGTTATTATCGGAGCTCTGCCCCGTCCTGAGCGCTCTCCTGCCCTCCTCGTAGGAAAGCCTCAGCTCATATTCGCTGAAATGCTTGCGGCTGACGCCGATCTTTACTTTCTTACCCGTAAACTCGCTCAGAAGAACCGCCAGAGCTTCCGCAGCTTCCCTGATTCCCTTATCCGCCGCAAGTAAGAGAATGAACTCCTCCGTCCGGAAGATATTATTGAATATCAGCAGCTTCCCACCGATCTCCTCTTCCTCTGTGATCCGCTGCTTGATGGCATAGGATAAAAGGCTCCGGTCGTTCTGAAAGGTCTCAAGCAGCGTATCCACCCCTGAGATCTCTGCCAGAAGCAGAACGAAGCCGCCCTCCGGGATCGTCATCCCGGCTGCCGAAGACCCCGGCGTAAACAGCAGGGTTGAGCCTGCTTTCGAAGAGCCTGTCATATCAGACATATCGCTTGTTATTGTATCACTGTACTCCCGATCGCTCAGAGAAGATGTTGCCGATAACACCTGTTTTCTCTCAATTTCCCGATCCTTGTCCGCAATGATCCGCTCATTGATCCGGTCCATGGCAACGGTCAGGACCCGGACCAACTCCATCTTCGAAACCGGCTTTTTCAGATAATCCATAGCTCCCGCCAGGAGGCTTTCCTTAACATAGGAAAAGTCGTCGTAGCCGCTCAGCATAATAACGACGGTCTGGGGATATTCGCTCTTGATCCTGCGAACCAGCTCTACCCCGTTCAAAAAGGGCATATTGACATCGGTCAGAACGATATCCGGCTGCTCTTTTCGGACCAGAGAAAGCGCTTCCTCCCCGTCGCAGGCCGGGGCAAGACACTGTATCCCATACCGTTCGTAGTCCAGCATGGTAACCAGCTCATCCCGTATGAAAAACTCATCATCCACGATCAAAAGTCTGTAGATCATTGCTCAAGTCCTCTAAGGTGCCTCCGTCGTATGTCTTCCATCACGTACAGCTATTGTACAAACTCTTACAGTGTTTTTTGTAAAATCAGATGTACCTTCGTATCTCCTTTGCTGCTCTCTATAAAAAGCCCAAAGTCCCTGCCGCAGACAAAGCGGATCCTCTTATGGACGTTCAGGATCCCGATAGAGGTCTTATCCTTCGAATACTCCACGCCGTTTTGCAGGGCACGGTTTAAGGCATCCGCGTCTGTCCCTGCCCCGTTATCCCGGACGATCAGATGGATCTTCCCCTCAATCTCCTTGCTATAAATAGAAAGGATCTTTTCCCCTCGGACCTCTGACAACCCATGCTTTAAAGCGTTTTCCACGATGGGCTGAAGGCTCATCTTCGGGAGCCTCGTCTGCATATGCGCCGGATCGACGCAAAGGCGGATCTCGACCTCATTATTCATTCGGGTCGTCATCACAAAGAGGTAGTTTCGGATATGCTCCATCTCCCTTTGCAGGGTCACCACATCCTCGCTGGTATCCATACTGTAGCGGAAAATTTGTGCAAGCGCCCGGCACAGCTCTCCGACCTCCGGACAGTTGTTTCTCCTTGCGACACCGATCATAGTTTCTAACGTATTATAGAGAAAATGCGGGTTGATCTGAGCCTGCAGGGCCCGAAACTCCGCATCCGCCCGGCTTCTCTCGTACTGCGCCGTAAAATAGGAGCCAAACAGGAAACTGAAGATGATCAGCGCGATCACCACGGTGATCGACAGCGTGATCACGATGTACATTAACGACCTGCTGCTTTCCCTAAGCATACTTTCCGGCAGCATCGAATAAAACACAAGTCCGTATCGCGGGATCGAGGTAACAAAGATATTCTGAGCGGTGCCGGCATCTGTGATATCCCCGGCGCTCACTCCCTTTGCCGCATCATACGAAAGCTCACCGATCCGCGAGGAGGCCCCGGCAAGAAGCTCCTGCTGCCGTTCCTCCGGGGTGCCGAATGTAAGCAGTACCCGGTCTCCTATCGCCTGAACATAGATGATCTGCTCGGTAAAGTAAGTCAGCTCATTTACAAAGCGCTGAAAGGCCTGCTCATCGGTATCGCAGACCAGGTAGCCCGCGACCTCCCTCCGGTTATCCACAAAGATCTTGTATACAAAGCGAATGATATTCCGTTCCCGGTAAGGATTATAATACCCGGAGACCAGCATCGCCGTCCGGTCGGAGGCAATATAGCTCTTTACAATCTCCCCGTTATAGGAGGCGCCGTCCGCCGCCTCCGAATAGATATCCGTCGGATAGCGAAACGTCGGCGTATCGGCTCTTCGGTAGTAAGAAATACAGCTATGCTCCATATTATAAAGGTAGAGCGCATCCACCCGAAGCTGCGTCTCAAAGGCGGCTGTCGCAAAGCTCCTGGCAAAGCCCGCGTATTCGTTCCTAAGCCTGCTAAAATCGGCTCCCTCCGACAACAACGCAAGCAGCTCCCTCTCCGCATAGATCCCCGCCAGATCGTCCTCAATCATATTGATCCTCGCAAGAAACGCCGTACTGATATTCTCTAAGGATTTATCAGAGGCATTTAAGAGCTGCCCACGCAGTACCCTCGTGGACAGGGAAAGGTTCGCGTAGGAGATTGCGCCGACTCCAATCGTCAAAAGGATCACTACGGCGAGATAAAAAGTGGCGCGAATATTTGTATTTTTCTTTTGCTTTTTGATCATATTCGTAGTCGGGCCGATACTCATATGCAAAGTATATCATATTTAACCGACACAATCATTCCTTTATCTACTTTCCTGAGGAAATCGGCGGATACCTTTACATATCGGGTCGTAACTGCGCAAGTCTACGCCGTTTGACCGTAAATAGTACTCAGATATCAATATTTTCTATTTATACTGATTAACGATTTTCGTTGCCGATCAACCGGACTCGCAAACGCAATTCCAGTACGTTTGCTTTATCAAAAACGGCAATTAATTGCGTTCGCGAGTATAGCTTCGCAACCACAGCAGCATCAGTTATCCAAATATTTTTATATTTATTATAAATATATTTCAATCCACCGCGAAAGATCGAAAAAATATCCACAAAACATCCAAAGACTTTGAAATATTTTTTCGCGCAGATCCGCTATAGTATAGTCATAAAGATTCTTTGCAACTATTTTTGATATCAAAAATGCGGCTGCTTTCGGAGGGACCTTCCTCCTTGGAACTTTCAAAGCAGCGGCAAACAAGGAGGAAACCATGGATTTTGAAGCTCTGTCAACTGCGGTACAAAAAGGAAAAGTTAAAGATGTTAAAGCTCTCGTGAATCAGGCGTTAGAAGAGAATGTCCCGGTCAAGCAGATCCTGGAGGATGGCCTGATCGCCCCTATGGGGATCGTCGGCGAAAACTTCCGGACGAATAAGATCTTTATCCCGGAAATGCTCGTTGCTGCCCGTGCTATGTCGGCGGGTGTCAAGATCATAGAGCCCCTGTTCTCCGAATCCGGCGTAGAAGCCATCGGAACCGTCGTCATCGGTACCGTCAAGGGCGACCTGCATGATATCGGAAAGAATCTGGTCGCGATGATGATGAAGGGTGTCGGCTTCGACGTATATGATATAGGGATCGATGTCCCGGATGAGAAGTTCGTAGAGAAAGCGGAAGAGGTAAACGCGGATATTGTCTGCCTGTCGGCTCTGCTTACGACGACCATGCCCGCGATCGGCGATGTGATCAAAGAATTCGAGCGCCAGGGAGTACGGGATAAATATCATATTATGATCGGCGGCGCTCCTGTTTCTCAGGCTTTCGCGGACGAGGTCGGCGCGGACTGCTATACCAGCAACGCTTCCGACGCGGCGGAGCACGCTAAGGAGTTTATGCTGGCAAAGAAGGCCGGCTGAATCCTCCGGAGGCTTACCGCCCCTGTTTCAGAAAACCCGCTTAACATCTTCGTCTTTTCGGAAAGGATGAAGAATGACACCGAAACAATTTACAAGCCTTGCTTATGATTCTGTAGACGATTTTCTGTACGGCTCCTGCCCGAATCCCGTAACCTGTAAAAACGGGATGGTGATCGGCGGCGGGATCATCTACCCGGAGATCAATTTCACTCTCCCCTCGATGGTCGCCTCAGAGGAGACGCTGCCGAAAGCAAAGGAAATCTACCAGGAGATCATAACCGGCGTTCTCGATAAGGCCCTCCAGCTCCATGCGCCCGGCCTTGTCGTAGAGTTTGAAACTCTGCCCCAGTATACCGAGCATCCCGAATGGGGGATCGAGATCTTTAAGATCCTTCGCAGTACGATGTTTGAATACGAGGAAAAGCACGGACTGAAAAGCGTATTCCGGATGACTCCCAATGACCTTCGGGAAATGAGCCGTCCTCCCATTATGCGGAGCGGCCAGTACTGGGAGTCCATGGTAAAGATCTTTACCGAATGCGCGAAAGAAGGAGCAGATTTCCTGTCCATCGAATCTACCGGCGGAAAGGAGATCAACGACGAGGCGATCGTAAACGGCGATCTTCGAACCTCGATCTTTGCTCTGGGGTGTCTGGGAGCGAGGGATATGAAGTGGCTGTGGACCAATATCTCAACGATCGCGGAGGAAAACGGAAGCTTACCGGCCGGAGATTCCGCCTGCGGCTTTGCGAATACCTCCATGGTTCTTGCGGAGCAGGGCTTCTTACCTAAGGTGTATGCGGCAGTCATGCGGGCTTTGGCGGCTCCCAGGGCTCTGGTCGCGATCGAAAACGGAGCGGTCGGACCCAGCAAGGACTGTGCCTATGAAAACGTTTATTTAAAGGCAATTACGGGAACGCCTATCGCTCTGGAAGGAAAAACGGCAGCCTGCGCCCACTTCAGCCCTATCGGAAATATCTCAATGGCGGTAGCTGATACCTGGAGCAACGAATCGATCCAGCAGGTCAAGCTGCTTTCGGGCTTCGCTCCTGTCGTTTCGACTGAGCAGCTGATCTATGATTGCAGGCTTTTAAATAAGGCGGCGGAAAAGGGACACGCAAAGCTGATGCGGGATCTTCTGGTAGAATCTGATTGCTACCTCGATCCCCAGGCCTACGTTATGAAGCCGGATGTTGTTTTTGAAATCTCCGAAGAAATCGTAAAGTATCCGGATCCCTTCCATCGGACCTTGAATACCGCAAGGATCACCCTTGATATCCTGACAAGAGCGGTAGAGAATAAGGAGCTTACGATCGACGAGCGGGAGGAAAACTGGCTGGAAATGCTGAAGGATCAGATCGAGGATATTCCGGAGGATGAAGAGGAGTTCATCGAGGAAATGAAGGATGAGCTTTCGGGCAAGAATTATCGCCCGGAGGAATACGGGATCTAACCCATCTTCCGATACTGCTTCGGCGTCATGCCGGTATGCTTGCGAAAGCTCTGGGAGAAATAGCTCTGGTTTTCGAAGCCTACGCTGGCAGCGATCTCCGAAAGCGAGTTGTTGGTCTGGATCAGTAAGATGCTTGCTTCTTCGATCCGCTTCTGGGTCAGGTAGTTTGAAAAGCTGATCTTCAGCTCCCGGTTGAAAATCGTTGAAAGATAGGAGGGATTCAGCCCGACATAGGCCGCTACGGTCTCAAGGCGCAGATTCTCCCTGAAATGTTCATCGATAAAGGCTACTGCCTTTTGCAGAATAGGAATTTCGATCGTTAAGGACGGTTCACCAAAAAAGCTGTGAACCGTTCCTTTTTTATTTCCGAGAACGTTATTTCCGGAAAGCTGTCCGATCCCGGAGACCTTGCTGCTATCCGCCAGATTCCCCGCCAGAAAGAACAGGAGCTTGTTCAGGTGCTGGATCCGTACCGGCTCGACGATGGGGATCGCGCTTAACGCCGTATACAGCTTTCTCCGCAGGTTTAACGAAAGAGAATACCCCCGGATCACCCCGTCAACGACGGAAATATCCGGATAGTCCATCGCCACAGGTCCCGCAAGGATATAGCAGATCAGCTCCTCCTTCCTGAAAACCGGAACAACAAAGTGTACCAGCCCCGCGGGACAGGAAAAGATATAGCCATCCCTTAACTCCTCGGCAAGCCCTCTTCCCTCCTCATGCATACGGGAACAAAAGGCGCGCTCCGCGCACGCCTCCCTTACCATGGTACAGTAACGGAACTCCTCTGAAAAGCTCATAATAAGCTCACCGTCAGCGCTTCGAAGCTCTAAGGGGATATCCGTCGCGTTATGATAATAAAATAACTGCTCCTTCAGCTGTTCCAGAAATTCATTCACAATCCGATGCTTTCCGTATAAGTACCCTTGATATTGCTCCAGTTTTCGTCAGCGTAGGAAATAAGCCGCTCCGCCTCTTTAAGAGACATTTCCGGGAAAAAGAAGAAGGTCCGCTCGGAACCGTACTTTTTAACGATACGGTCCACGTTTTTGATCCACTCCTCAACGTTATCGCCGGAATAGACCTTGATCCAGAGGGAAAGACCCTTCGCTACCGCCTTGTCATAGATCTGATCCCATTCCTCATAGGTTCCGTCCGGTCCGGTATCCCCGCTGGTCCACTGAAGCGCATTGATTCCTTCACATTCAAGGATCGCGTCGAGATGCCTGATATTATCCGGTCCGTCCAGATGGTAGAGAACCTGATCGCCCCATTTCGCCTGCTCCTTTAAGGAAGGCAGAACAAACTGACGGAACATCTCCGGAGAGATCATCGCTCCGGTATCGCACTGGAGTTTGATGCATTTTCCCGGCCCCCAGACCTGGAAGACCGTATAGGCGCTGGCTCCGTCCCCGTCCTTACAGGCATCGTACATAGCCTGCATCGCGGGATAGTACGCTTTCGTGACCTGCTCCACTCTTTTCTCGATCTCCTCCGGCTCCCCCGCCAGATCCATCAAAAGCAGGGAGGTATCCCGTAAGGAGGCCAGAACATCAATATTCTCCATCAGATCCGGGATATCAATATAAAAATCATCCCCGACCAGCCTGTGACATTCGTTGATCACCTTCAGATGCTTCTGAAACCAGGAATTTTCAGGATCAAACGTAAGCTTTGGGATATCGTCCTCCCAGAACATATCCTCATCGTTAAAGCAGGGCGTGAACCAGACCGTATCCTCGGAAAAGCCGATATCCGCGCCAAGATACGCCGCAAGCGACCCCGGTCCGAAATCCACGTTGAGATTCGGAAAGGACTCTGCCAGAAACTCATGGGTCTCGCAGAAATGACGGTATCTTCCGACTAACTTCTCCGCGTTCTGGTACTTGTCCTCCATATCGGTCCACTGAAATTCCTCCGGAGTATTATAATTCAAGCCCTGGCACATCTGATCCCGATAGGTCCCCTCCGGATGGGCAACCGTCGCAAGGCCTTCGATCTCGGGCTTTCTCGCGACTACATGCATCAACGGCCTTCCCTTATTGCACTGCTTCCAGTAATCGGTAAATTTCTGTTTCGTTTCTTCCCAGTTGTTCTTGTATTTCATGTTTCAAATATCTCCCAAAGTCTTGATTCCCATAAATCCACCTCAAGCGTTACATATCGGGCCGTAACTGCGCAGTTCAGCCGTGAATAACTACAAAAGATGGCCTTATGCATGTTCAACATCGGATGTTGACACGCCCCCATTTTATATCCTGCAGATCGAGTTGTCCAGATATTTTTCGACCCCTGTGCGGTTGCCATCCAAAAGCAATATGATCAGGCATTCTATGCCTGGATCATATTGCTTTTGGATGAGCAACCCACCCCATAATGAGCAAAACAAGTCTGCGTAAGCAGACGGCAGAGTGCGTCAGCGCGGGTTTTGCGAATTATGGGGTGAGGATGGCACGCAGTGCCATCCGTACAGGGGATATTTTTTAACTTCAAAAGAGCGGATATTTGTAGTAAATTATAGTTATCGTAAACGAATTAAAAAATTCGTTTACGATAACTATTGATGCGCACGATTGCGATAAGGGAGGCGCTTTCAGCGCTCCGCAATCGGCGCAATAGGAAACGAATAAATTCGTTTCCTATATAAGAACAAAACCGGGAGACGGAGCATATGAATACTTCCTTATACTTATCACAGTCCTACCAGGATGCCTGGAGCGATTATCAGAGGAGCCTGAAATCTCTTTCCTTCCCTGTCTGGGACTATATCATCCTGACCGCCAGCAACGCGCATCAGGCGGAGGGCTTCCGCCTGCAGATCGAAAGCCGCAGAGCTTATCTTCCTGAGAAAACAAAATTCGCGGTGATCTCCGATGAGGGAGGCGTCCGGGTAGGCAGCGGCGGCGCGACCCTGAGCGTCCTAAAGTTCCTCAGAGAGAAAGAAGAGTCCTTCAAGGGTCTTCGGGTCCTTGTGATCCACTCCGGGGGCGACAGCAGGCGGGTTCCGCAGTATTCGGCTCTCGGGAAGCTGTTTTCCCCAGTCCCCCACGAACTTCCCGATGGCAGGCCCTCTACCCTGTTTGATGAATTTCTGATCTCAATGTCAGCGGTCCCGGGGCGGATCCGGGAAGGAATGTTATTGTTATCCGGAGACGTACTTCTCCTCTTCAATCCGCTTCTGATCGACTGGAGCGGCAAGGGCGCGGCTGTAATCAGCTTTAAGGAGGATGCGGAGACCGGAAAGGACCACGGGGTATTCTTACGGGGCGAGGACGGAACGGTCCGGGCCTTCCTCCATAAGCAGTCCGTAGAGAGGCTGACCGCTGTCGGCGCGGTAAACGAAGCCGGTGCGGTGGATATCGATACGGGAGCGATCCTCTTCGGAGTCGATGTACAAAACGCCCTGTATTCCCTGATCAGTACGAACGGCACTCTGGACAAGCAAAAATACTATGCCTTTGTCAACAGCACGGTACGCCTGTCGCTCTACGGAGACTTTCAGTATCCGCTCGCGGCGGATTCGACGATCGAAGGCTTCTTTGAGGAAAAGCCCGAAGGAGAATACAGCGAAGAATTAAAGGAATGCAGGAGACAGCTCTGGACGGCTCTGCGGGGCTTTCCGATGAAGCTCTTGCGGCTGGCTCCGGCGAAGTTCATTCATTTCGGGACCACCGGAGAGATCTTAGCGCTTATGACAAAGGAAGTGGAGGATTACAGGGATCTTGGCTGGAGCAGGCGGGTAAACAGCTCTATGACGGCTCTTTCCGGCTATAACTCTGTGCTGGATCCGGATGCGAAGACCGGGGAGGGAGCCTATCTTGAGGTATCCTATGTCCACGGCGCCGCAAAGCTCGGGAATAACTGCGTGCTTTCCTATATTGATATCGTTGACGAGACTGTGCCGGACAATGTCGTTTTGCACGGTCTGAAGCAGAAGGACGGAAACTTCGTCTGCCGTATCTACGGAATCGATGACAACCCCAAGGATAACAAGCTCTTTGGCAGGGAGCTTACGGGACCGCTCTGGCGGGACGGGGAGGAGCATACGCTCTGGAGCGCCCAGATCTATCCGGAAAAGAGCACGGTAAAAGAGGCGGTAGAGGCTGCCCTGGCGCTCTACAGTCAGGTAATGAAGGGCGGAGAGCTTGCTCCGGGAAAATCCATGGCTTGCGGCTTTATGGATGCCGATCCAGAGGCGATCTTAGGCTGGAATCAGCATATGGCCGAGCTTGTAGCGATGAACCGGCTGGAAAACAGGATCGACGCAAAGATCCCCGCCACAAAAACGGAAGGATTGAAAACTCTGTCAGACCTTCAGAAGAAATGGCTTGCCGAGCGGTTAGAGGATGCCGACTATTCAGAGGCTATGCGTCTTCATTACTACGTGGGTACAGCGCAAAAGGACGAGGTCGAAATTCGAAAGGCCTTCTCCGTTCTGTCCTCCGCTATCCTGACCTCAACGCTCGCCGGTCTTAAAGAAAACAAAGAGGCAAGGATCCGGCTTGAAGAACATGAAGTCAGACTTCCGCTTCGCGTGAACTTCGGAGGCGGCTGGTCCGATACCCCGCCCTACTGCAATGAAAACGGCGGAACGGTTTTAAACGCGGCAATCCTCCTAAACGGCAAACGGCCGGTCAAGGTCGTCCTGAAGAGGCTTCCCGAGTATAAGATCGTCTTTGAATCGGCGGATATGGATGTTCACGGGGAATTTGATTCCATAGAGCAGCTGCAGTCCGTGGGCGACCCCTTTGATTCCTTTGTTCTGCAAAAGGCAGCGCTCTTAGCCTGTGGAGTGATCCCGGCCACGGGCGGAAGCCTCGAAGAGACCTTAAAGCGGCTTGGCGGCGGGATCTGGATGGATACCGAGGTCACGGGAGTTCCCAAGGGCTCGGGTCTCGGAACCAGCTCGATCCTTGCGGCGGCCTGTGTTAAGGCGCTATTTGAGTTTCTCGGAATCCCTCACAGCGAAGAGGACCTCTACTCCCACGTCCTTTGTATGGAACAGATCATGTCGACCGGCGGCGGCTGGCAGGATCAGGCAGGGGGCGTCACGAACGGCATCAAATACATCACCTCCCGCCCGGGGCTGAAGCAGGAGCTTACGGTTTCTCATTTGCAGCTTACGGACAGCGTGAAGGAGGAGCTGAACCGGCGATTTGCTCTAATCTATACCGGTCAGCGCAGACTTGCCCGAAATCTCCTGCGGGATGTCGTGGGCCGCTATATCGGAAATGAACCGGATACCGTCTACGCCTTAAACGAGATCCAGAGAAACGCAACGCTCCAGCGGTTTGAGCTGGAGCGTGGAAATATCGATGCCTTCGCGGGACTCCTGGCGGAGCATTGGAAGCTCAGCCAGATGATCGACAGCGGTTCAACAAATACCCTGATCGATCAGATCTTTGATTCCTGCGACGACCTGTTAGCCGGAAGGATGATCTGCGGTGCCGGCGGCGGAGGCTTTTTGCAGGTAGTGCTGAAAGCCGAGGCTTCGAAGGAAGAGCTGCAGGCGCGTCTGAAGAGTGTGTTCTCCGACACCGATATCGGCGTCTGGGACTGCGAGCTGGTATAGCTATAATCAGCCTGCCTTCTTCGCTCTCCTCTTAAAGAATCCTTCGCCGGTCATTCTCGTACTTAAGATCAGGACGATCAGAAGCAGTCCGCCCCAGATCAGGCTTGCGTAGTAGGTATTTAACTGCGGGAAGAGATTGACTCCCGAGGAAATGATCTGAACGATGATGATCGCAAGCAGAACATCCGAGATCTTTCCGTAGCCGCCGTCCGGCAGGACACCTGCCAGTACCAGGATCAGAATACAGCGCATCAGATAGGAGCTGCCGTAATCCGCCTTTGCCGAGCTCATGGTCGACACCATGATCATACAGCCGATATTCGAATATACCGCGCAGAGCACGAAGCTGACGATGATAAGGAGCTTGGTATTAACGGCCGAGAAAGCCGCCGCTTTCTGGTTCGTTCCGATCATATAGAGCTTTTCTCCGTAGGTCGTCCGCTTCAGAAGGAAGAGAGCGATCACAAATCCGATGATAAAGATCAGAAGCGGGAACGGGATAAAGCCGAAAACGTTGGAATGTCCGATCTCCGAATACAGGGTAGGAAGCCCCGTTACCGCGTCTCCTCTGGTTAACGCCGTTGAAAAGCCCTGCCAGACCAGGGACATGGCGATCGTTGCCATAACCGGCGGGATCTTTAGGAAAGTAATCAAGATCCCGTTTATAAGTCCTCCGAAAATCCCGATCACTACAGAGATCAGAATCCCCGTAAGAATCACGGTGCCGATTGCTCCGTTTCCCATGGTCTCGTCCGTATGGGCGACGATATAGCGGACCGCGATGATCGCGGCGAAATCTCCCAGCGCGATAAAGGACATATCTATATTTCCGCTGATAAAGCAGAACATCAGGCCAAGCGTTATCAGGCCGTATTCCGGAAACTGCATTGCCATACCGCGGATCATATCGATTCTCCAGAGCTTGCTGCCCTGGGTTACCGAGAAGAAGACAAGGACCACCGCAAGGAGGATCAGAAGCATTTCCGTATATCGGTTCTTTTCAAAATATTTACGCATTCCTATCCCCTCCTTCTCATCGCCTGCAGCGCGGAAACCGTAACGCCGACTAAGATCACCAGGCCGTTAAACAGATCCTGCCAGTAGGTATCGATACCGATTAAGAGCATACTGTTGCTGACGACGGTAATGATCGAGATCGCGCAGACCGTTCCGAACACTGAGCCCTCGCCGCCAAAAATCGAAGCGCCTCCCAAAATAACCGCGGGAATGATATTCATCTCCTTGCCCACCAGAGCCTTGGGGATCGACTGGCTTGCGAGACAGACACGGACCATTCCGATAAAGCCGGAAACCGCGCCCGCTACCGTATAAAGAATAAACTTTGTTCTCCGGACATTAAAGCCCGCTCTCTCTGCTGATACCTCGTTTCCTCCGATGGCATACAGCGCCCGCCCGAACATGGTCTTGTTCAGGACAAAGGAGGTGATTGCCGCAAGGATCACAAACAGGATAAACAGCGAGGACATGGTCGAGCGGAGTCCCTGGGAATTATAGACCTCAAACAGATAGGAAACGCCTAACGCCTTAAAGCTCTTGGGAAGCGTCGAGGTGATCTCCTTTAACTGGAGCAGCCCCATGCTGATCCCAAGGAAAAAGGTCTGGGTACCTAAGGTCACGATCATGGTATTGAGCTTAAAGAAGGCGATAATCCAGCCGTTGAGCATTCCGAGGACCGCCCCGATCAGTACGGCCAAAATAAAGCCCGGGATCGGATTGGTCTCGCACCACCCGTTGTTTAAACAGATCGTCGTCGAAAGCGAGTACGAAAGCGCCGCGATAGCCGGAAACGACAGATCGAAGCCTCCCGAAACCATAATGACCAGACAGACCATGGCAAACATCCCGTCTACGATCATAGACCGAAGGATCGTTACCACGGTCGTAGGCTCAAACAGCTGGCCTCCGGAAACCGCCTGGATCGCGATACACATTACGATAAGGACTAAGAAGATCCAGAATTCCGTCCGATGCGTCAAACGCTTGAATTTTGAATTGTCCACTGACTCCACCCCCTATCGTATGACTTCCAGAATATTTTCTTCGGTAATACTGTCTTCATCGATCTGACCGGAGATCACGCCGTCCTTCATAACGATCACCCGGTTGCAGTTCTGTACGACCTCGGAAAGATCGTCGGAAATGATGATGACCGCAAGGCCGTCATTGGCGAGGCTGTGGACCAGATTGTGGATATCCTCCTTGGCGCCGACATCGACACCCACGGTCGGACCGTTCAGAATCAAAACATCCAGATCGTTGCTCAGCCACTTGGAAAGCACGATCTTCTGCTGATTCCCGCCCGACAGCGTCGAAGCGTTCTTATGGGGATCGTCCGTCGCGATGGAGAATTTATCCACCCAGATCGCCGCGTCTTCGTAGATCCTCTTGTGATTCAGGATCCCGAACTTCCCGGACAGACGCTTTAACGAGGAAAGCGTGATATTATCGGCGATGGGCTGTCTCAGACAGAGCCCCTCTGTCAGCCGGTCCTCCGGAACATAGCCGATCTTTAGCTTCTGGGCAGCCATAGGCGAGGTGATACTGGCCTTTTGCCCGTTCAGTTCGATATCCCCGCTTTCCGGCTTCATCAGCCCGAACAGAGAAAGCGCAAGCTCCGTCCGTCCCGAACCAAGCAGCCCCGTGATCCCTAAGATCTCGCCCTTTCTTAACTCAAAGCTGACGTTCTGATAGGCGTTTCGTAAGGACAGGTTCGTAACTTTAAGTACCGGCTCCTTACTGATATTTTCCGGGACAAATTTCTGATTGGACAGGCGTCTGCCCGTCATATAATAGGTAAAGTCGTCTTTTGTAAGGTCCGCGGTCTTTCCGGAGAAGACGTTTTTCCCGTTTCGCATGATGCAGACATCGTCAGAGATCTCAAAGATCTCCTCGGTCTTATGGCTGATGAACATGATCGCGATCCCCGACTCCTTGAGCTGGCGGACCGTCGTAAACAGCGCGTCGACCTCCTTCTTGGTCAGGGCTGTCGTAGGCTCATCCATAATAATGAGCTTCGCGTTGAACAGAAGCGCCCGGCAGATCGCTACCAGCTGCTTGTCTGCTACGGAAAGCTCACCCATTTTCGCGTACAGATCTATTTCATAGCCGATCTTTGAGAGCGCCTCCTTTGCGGTCTTTTCCCACCGCTTCCGGTTGACGATTTTCTGACCGGCTGTTATTTCCGAGTTTATGGCAAGATTCTCCATAACCGTCAGATTCGGGAATATGGAGAGATCCTGATAGATAACCTGAACTCCGAGTCTGGTCGCTTCGGCGGGGGTGATATGCTCGATCTCCTTCCCCTCAAAGACGACCTTCCCGGCATCTTTTGTATACACGCCGGAGATGATCTTGACCAAGGTCGATTTTCCGCAGCCGTTCTCTCCCGCGAGACAGATCACGGAGCCCGGACGGACCGCGAAATTGACATCGGAAAGCGCATGTACTCCGGCGAAGGATTTGCAGATCCCTGTCATTTCAAGAAGATATTCGGACATGAAGTTCTCCTTTTTCATTATAGTACGACGAGACCCCCCGAAGGTGATCGATTTCGTGCCCGAACGAAGCACCACTCCATTGAGCTGGTCCACGAATTGCTAAGGCACTCAGGAAGAGCCTTCGTGCCAAAGCAATTCGGGACGGATCTCAATTCCGTGGTAAACGCTTCTTACCTGTTCGGGACGAAATGACACCTTCTCGCGGTCTCGTCTGTTATTCCCTTAGAAGGTGAAATCGTTTACATTGTCAGCAGTTATCGCTATCTGGCCGTTACCAGTAATTAATGTACCCTCTACGGTAACGTCGTCGGGGCCATAGCCTGTCTCACCAAGATCCGAACCGGTCTTGATCTCTTCGCCGTTGTACATCTTAACAGCGGTATTTAACATAACCTTAGCGGAGATTGCGGGATCCCAGAGGCCTACTGCCTGAAGAGCGCCGCTCTCAAGATAATCTCTGACCTCGGAAGGGATCGCTACAGAGATAGCGAATACCTTGCCGTTTAAGCCTAACTCTTCGATGGCGCGGGCAGCACCCGGAGCGTCGAAGGAGCCTGTTCCGCAGATACCCTTTAAGTCGGGATACTTCTGGATCAGCTCTTTTGTAAGCTCATAAGCCTTCTCAGCGTCGGAATCATCCGCTACTCTTGCGTCCGGAACTAACTCCATATTCGGATACTGAGCCTCCTGACGAGCTACAGCAGCGTCCGCCCAGTTGTTCTGGGATTCCATGGTCATAGAACCGACCATTGTGATGTACTGGCCTTCCTCGCCCATCTGAGCCGCCAGCTGATCCATCAGGAATCCGCCCATACCTGCCTCATCAAAGGCCTCGATATCGAAGTCAACGTTCTGCATTCCGGAAGCCTCGGTAGCGATAACGATGATGCCCTTGTCTCTGGCTTCCTTACAGATCGCTTCGCAGGCGTCGGGATCGTTCGGTGAGAAGCAGAGAATATCAACACCCTGGTTTACCAGGTCGGTCATGATCTGAACCTGAGCTGCCGCGTCGATCTCTGTGGGGCCCTTGTAAATAACATCCATGCCCGTATCCGCTGCCCACTCATCAACTCCGCTGTGTACATAGTCCCACCAGGCCTGTCCTTCTACCTTGGGAACAAAGGCGATGGTCGGCGTATCTCCACTGGGAGCTTCTGCCGTCTCACCTGCGGATTCCGCGGGCGCTGCCGCCGGAGCGCTTCCGGTTGCCGGAGCTGCCGCGCAGGCTGCCAGAGAAATCGTCATTGCTGCCGTCATCAACAATGCTAAAATCTTTCTTTTCATTCGTTTCTTCCTCCTTAAAAAAGTGTTAGAATGCTTTAACTGCCTCTATCTTGTCCGTCTGCTTCGACGGATAGATTCTTTTAAATATTTGGAACAATTCAGAACCAAACCCGAAATTACTTCATATTATGCGCGTTTACTTTTATTCCAGATAATAGATGCTCTCCATATCCGACCAGAACTCTCCCTCCGCCCGGTCGTCAAGAGGCTGCATCAAAGGCTTGACCACATCCCACCAGGCCTGCGTATTGGGATCCGCCGCCATCTTTGCCATATCCGCGTCGAAATCCTCTCCGACATACTCAAAATACGCGAACAGGTAATCTCCTCTGGAAAAGATGGAATAATTCTGAAGATTACATTCCTTGATCATCTCATTGACGCCCGGCATCGGATTGGCATGCCACTTCTTATAGGCCTCGAGTCCATCAGGCTTAACCTTGATCATCTGACCAAATCTCTTCATATGATAAGTTCCTCCGTTTTTATCCTTCTATGTTGTTTGTTTCATGTTTCTTTGAAACTGTTTTACGTTTCGACCTTCTTGCGTTTCGGCCTTCTTATCAGTAGATCTTATTTGCTTCCTCAAAGAGCGCCTTGACGTTCTCGCAGGGAACATCCGCCTGTAAGGCCTCGTGGCTTGGCGAAATGATCAGGCCGGTCGGGAAGATCTCCCGAAGCTCCTTGACCTTTGCCCTTACCTGCTCCGGCGTTCCATGCGGAAGCAGATCCTGGGTATCTACGCCGCCGCAGAAGGAAACCTGGCCTTCAAATTTGGATTTCAGATTCTGGGGATCCATCCCCGCCGCTAACGCCTGGATCGGGTGGATCGCGTCAACGCCTGCTTCGATCAGAAGCGGGATCGCGTCGACGATCGAGCCGCAGGAATGATAGACGACCTTGACATCATAGCTGTGGGCAATATCGATCAGCTTCTTCGCTCCGGGAATCACAAACTCCCTGACCATATCCGGGCTGATCATCAGTCCTCTCTGGGAGCCTACATCGTCCCCGATCAGAATGGCCTGTACCTTGCCCTTCGTCGCCTCTAAAAAGATCTCCATCGCTTTCGTATAGAACGCTACAATATGGTCATCGACGTAATGTACCATTTCCGGATCGGAGACCATATTCATCATCGCGGTCTGCATTCCGAAGGCTGCCGCGAAGTCCTGAAAATGGCAGGCCCACATCATCCCCATGACCGCCTTATCCTTCGGCGCTTCGTACACTAACTTCTTACAAAGCTCCGGATCGATCCCGTCCGCGGGATCCGGCCAGGGGTAATCTACCGCGATCACATCGTCCAGATCCTCACACTCAGCAAAGCAGCCGTCCGCCGTCAAGGTCCTGTGCTCCACATCGACATTTGAGCCGTTCATATACCAGTCAAAGGCAGCAAAGATCGCGTTGCAGGTCCCGTTGTGGTAAGGGATCTCCACTGCGTAAAAGTCGTCGCCGCAGACCTTCTTCAGCTCGCTTACATCCTTCACGCCGTAATACTTTACCAGCTTGTCCGCTTCCTCCGGCGTCGGATCTCCCATCCAGCAGGCGGGCCGGTCCACCGGCTTTCTCTCGATCGTGGCATAAAACCGTTCCAAACTATTCATATTCTCAAGCACCTCCGAACCTAAAAAATCTAAAAACTATACTCAATAACGAAATTACTTTCCATTTCGTTATTGAGTGCGCCGAATTCGGGCCGCTTAAGGCGGCATATTTCCTATCCGAATTCGTGCGCATCATATTATACGATTAACGAAAAGCGGCAGAGCTTTTCGTTAATCA
>JAFSXN010000117.1 GCA_017444015.1 Lachnospiraceae bacterium
GATCATGTTCTTTACATAGTCAGCGTGGCCCGGGCAGTCAACGTGCGCGTAATGTCTCTTCTCTGTCTCATACTCAACGTGAGCGGTAGAAATCGTGATTCCTCTTTCTCTCTCTTCGGGAGCCTTGTCGATCTTATCGAAATCGGTAACAACGTTTCCGGGAACCCTCTCTGCCAGAACTTTCGTAATAGCAGCGGTCAGAGTCGTCTTACCATGGTCAACGTGACCGATCGTTCCGATATTACAATGCGGTTTGGTTCTTTCAAATTTAGCTTTTGCCATTTTTAATAATCCTCCTAATGATTACTCTAACTCTTATAACTGTTCAGAACCCCTTGGTTTCTGAACAGTTACGCGGTCCGTCATATAAGTTTTGCTCCGCAAAAGGACGGACCGCCCCGTAAAGTCTACGTTTTCTCACGCAACATTATATTGCATTCCATAAGCATTTTCAAGCAATTTTAACACTATTTTCGGCTGCTGCCTACTTTCTGTCGCCTAAGACCTTCTCCTGTACCGACTTGGGAACCTGTTCGTATTTCTCAAAGAACATCGAATAGTTTCCACGGCCCTGGGTCCTGCTTCGAAGGTCGGTCGCGTAGCCGAACATCTCCGAAAGAGGTACGAAGCCCCGAACGATCTTGCCGTTTCCGACGTCGTCCATTCCTTCGATCCGGCCTCTTCTGGAATTGATATCGCCGATCACATCGCCCATATATTCCTCGGGCATCGTAACCTCGACCTTCATAATCGGCTCAAGCAGCACCGGCGCTCCCTTCTGCATCGCGTCCTTAAACGCCATAGACCCGGCGATATGGAACGCAAGCTCCGAGGAATCGACCTCGTGATAGGAGCCGTCGAATACGGTCGCATGGACTCCGACTACCGGGAAACCGCCTAAAATACCGGTCTTCATCGCTTCCTCGATACCCTCGCCGACTGCCGGGATATACTCCTTGGGGATCGCGCCGCCCACAACCTCCGAATCGAACTTGTAAAGCTCGTCTCCGTTGGCATCCATAGGCTCAAAGCGGACCTTACAGTGTCCGTACTGGCCACGGCCGCCCGACTGTCTGGCGTATTTGCTCTCGACCTCAACAGCCTTTGTGATCGCCTCCTTATAAGCTACCTGCGGAGCGCCGACATTGGCTTCGACCTTGAATTCACGCAGCAGTCTGTCGACAATAATCTCCAAATGCAGCTCGCCCATACCGGCGATGATCGTCTGACCCGTATCCGAATTGGTATGCGCCTTGAAGGTAGGATCCTCCTCGGCAAGCTTCGCGAGCGCTTCTCCGAGCTTTCCCTGGCCTGCCTTGGTCTTCGGCTCGATCGCAAGCTCGATTACGGGCTCCGGGAATTCCATCGACTCAAGGATCACAGGATGCTCTTCGTCGCAGATCGTATCGCCCGTCGTAGTGAACTTAAGTCCTACCGCCGCCGCGATATCTCCGGCATAAACCTTGTCAAGCTCCGCCCTGTGATTCGCATGCATCTGCAGGATACGGCCGACTCTCTCCTTTTTATCCTTTGTAGCATTGAGTATGTATGAACCGGAGTTCATCGTACCCGAATAAACTCTGAAAAATACGAGCTTTCCTACAAACGGGTCCGCCATGACCTTAAACGCCAGCGCCGAAAACGGCTCATCATCAGAGGAGTGCCGTTCAAGCTCCCCGCCCTTTGCGTCCACGCCCTTGATCGGTGGGATATCGGTCGGAGCAGGCATATACTCAAGGATCGCGTCCAACAGCTTCTGAACGCCCTTCTTCCGGTAAGCGGAGCCGCAGCATACGGGAACCGCCGTACATTCGCACGTCCCCTTCCGAAGCGCAGCCTTCAGCTCCTCGGTCGAAGGCTCCTCACCCTCGAGATATTTCATAGTCAGATCGTCGTCGAGCTCACAGATCTTCTCAATCAGCTCGGCCCGGTAAAGCTCGGCATCGTCCTTCATATCCTCCGGGATCGGGACGATGGAAATATCTTCTCCGTTATCACCGTTAAAAATGTAGGCTTCCATCTCAAACAGATCGACGATCCCCTGGAAGGAATCCTCCTTTCCGATGGGAAGCTGGATACAGATCGCGTTCTTACCCAGCCGCTCGCGGATCTGCTCGACCGCGCCGTAAAAATTCGCGCCGAGGATATCCATCTTATTGATAAACGCCATTCTCGGTACATTATAGGTATCGGCCTGCCGCCATACATTTTCTGACTGAGGCTCTACGCCGCCCTTGGCGCAGAATACACCGACCGCTCCGTCCAGTACGCGAAGCGACCGCTCAACCTCAACGGTAAAATCAACGTGCCCCGGCGTATCGATGATATTGATACGATGCTCCAGCGCGCCGTCCTTTGGCTTCGCATGATCCTGCAAGGTCCAGTGACAGGTCGTAGCCGCGGACGTGATCGTAATGCCGCGCTCCTTCTCCTGCTCCATCCAGTCCATGGTCGCCGTGCCTTCGTGAGTATCCCCCATTTTGTAGTTAACGCCGGTATAGTACAGGATCCGCTCGGTCAACGTCGTCTTTCCGGCATCAATATGAGCCATGATCCCGATATTCCGGGTTCTTTCCAACGGATATTCTCTTCCAGCCAAGTTAAAAAACCTCCTATACTAAAAACGATAATGCGCAAAGGCTCTGTTTGCCTCGGCCATTTTGTGCATATCTTCTTTTCTCTTTACAGCGCTTCCGGTCGAGTTGCTGGCATCCAGAATCTCTCCCGCAAGTCTGTCCTTCATCGTTTTCTCGCCTCTCTTGCGGGAAAACATGGTCAGCCAGCGAAGCGCTAAAGCCTGCCTTCTGTCGGGCCGTACCTCGATAGGTACCTGGTAGGTCGCGCCGCCGATACGTCTTGCCTTGACCTCGAGCACGGGCATGATGTTGTTCATCGCCGTCTCAAAGACCTCAAGCGCCGGCTTTCCTGACTTTTCTTCTACTTTTTCAAAAGCGCCGTACACGATCTTCTGTGCAACACCCTTCTTGCCGTCCAGCATGATATTGTTGATCAGCTTTGTAACGACCTTGCTGTTGTACACGGGATCGGCCAGTACGTCTCTTTTCTGGATATGTCCTTTACGTGGCACTGATCTTCCCTCCTTAATTATACGGGACTTTTATTTCCCGGGTTAATTCACAGGTACTCACATGAATGGATAAATGTGTTGTTTTCCACGTTTTTATCTATAAAACGTTTCAATGAAAACGGTCTGAAACCAAACATTTATTTTTTCACTGTGGTACAAAAACTTACACGATACTGTTCTTTACTTCTTCGGCCGCTTCGCGCCGTACTTGGAGCGGGCCTGTCTGCGGTTCGCAACGCCTGCTGTATCCAGAGTTCCGCGGATCACATGATATCTCGTACCGGGTAAGTCCTTTACTCTGCCGCCACGAATAAGAACAACGCGATGTTCCTGAAGGTTATGCTGCTCTCCGGGAATATAGCTCGTTACCTCGATTCCATTCGAAAGACGTACTCTCGCGATCTTCCGAAGAGCCGAGTTAGGCTTTTTAGGGGTAGCAGTCTTAACGGCGGTACAAACGCCTCTCTTCTGCGGAGAAGAAGTATCGATCGCTCTCTTGTGCAGGGAGTTAAAGCCCTTGCCAAGCGCCGGAGCGGTAGATTTCTTCACAGAAGTCTGTCTGCCCTTACGAACTAACTGGTTAAATGTTGGCATACCGTTTTCACCTCTCTTTCTTTTTATTATATATAGCTTTTTGCACACAAAAACATCGCCCGATGACAAATCGCGTGCTTTGATATTATATGTTTGGTTTTTCGGGATGTCAAGAAAAAAATCATTGACCAAATGGGGACTATTTGTATATATTACTTCAATTCTTCCAGAAATCTTACATACTTGGCAAAATCGCAACAGCTTACTTACAACCCCGATACCAACTAACTACACTGTTTCCGCATTAGCCTACGGTCGCGCATCTTATCCCATATAGAGTGAAGCAGTGCCACTTCTCTCTCTGTCAAATGCAGGTTATCATATAACAATATTTTATCGGTATATGATAATATTTCTTCATACTTCCCTTCTCTTTGCAACCTGTCTATTTTTTTTACATCCAGCTTATCTGATCCCATCATTGGAATACGCATCTTTCTCATTTCGCTCGGCTCAAATGTCAAAACACCTCCGCCATAGCTCCTCCCCAGCGTTTCGCTTAAAGCAAGTGTATACGTGTTCAAAAAAGCTGATGCAACAGCCTTTCCATCCACTCCCTCATTAAAGCGCACCTTATGCAGCGTATCTGTCACTAATGCCCCAACAGAATTTAGAATCATTTTAGGATACAAATTTGCCTGTCTTATCAAAAATGCATCTGCCCTCCATGACATCGGAACATAATACCACCTTTTACGTATGCGACACTTATAGTTCTTGTTATACCCCTTGTTTTCTCCCCATCCAATATATGCGCGAGCGCTTTCGCTGAGTTCTTCGACCGGCTTATCCCCGGGAGTAAAAATAGATACCTTTTTCCCTTTTTCCCTTAGTTCCAGGTATTCCTCTTCCGATAGCAATATTCCTTTCACCTGCTCTGATCTGCTGATGATAGGTGAAACATCTTCTTCCAGATTTCGTTCCACAACACTTTCCCAACTGGCCAGAAAGAAATCATTTTCTCCGCTTACCAAACCAACATTGACCTCATATAGATCCTGTGCGTCTGATATCCTCGCATCTGTATTCAGTTTATTCAGTACTTCCAATTCCTCATTTGTAAGATAATACTTAACCCACTTATCAGTACTGTGATCCAGCCTCTTCATCTCTGCTCTTTCAAGGCATGAAACACCATCACGAATGAGTTCATTGAGGTCTTCCAGTTCAACCACTCGGATGCCCTTATCATTCGACGATTTCTCGCCAAGAAGAAGGATCACTTCCTGCTGTATATCATCAAAAACAAGCTTCTTGAAAGCCACTAAAGTCAACCTGTCAAAATGCGTACTGAGATATTCCCTCGCCTCAGATGCATAATCCACTTGAAACAATTCCGCCGGAATCACCATTCCTATCTTTCCATTATCGGTAAGTGCCTCACACGACAACAGCAGAAACGGCAACCATATATTTGTGAGTCGATTAGGATGAAATCCGTGCTTCTTCATCAATTCAAACGCTACGGTTCTGTACTTCTCATCAAAATTTTGATAACGAATAAAGGGCGGGTTCCCTACAATAATATCGTATCTTGTTTTTTCCTCTATATTTTTATCGTAGAAGGAAAAATAATCACCCTGTTCTATTGCGTACCCATATTGTTCAGCTTTCTTTGCCTCATTTGGATCTAACTCTATGCCCATCACACTAGCTGCGCAATTATACTCCTCAAGAGCCGAAAGAAAGCTACCATCCCCACAGCTAGGTTCCAGAATTCTGGATCCCTGTATCGGATGTGCCCAGCGTATAATAAAGGTTGCTATATCCGTCGGAGTATAGTATCCTCCTCTTAACTTGTCATAACCATCAATCGCTTTCATCTGGCATCTCCACCCTTAAACCTTCTACACCATACAGTTCATCAATAATCACCTCTAATTCTTCTCTGGCGGCGGATACAGATCTTCTCATAGTATCTCGTACTGAAGAATTTCGTGCATTGTTCATCCGCTCTGTCAGATCCTCTATAAGGCGAACCTTATCAACAATTGCATCGTGCTTTTTAATTTCGACATTATCATTCCAGTTTATACTGTAAATTGGCAGTTTCGCTATAAACTGCTTCCCATGTGAATAGTACCCGCCCCTAAAAGTACTTGCGCTCTGTTTCACTAAAAGCTCCATAAGCCAATGGTTCAGTATCGCCTGAATATAGAAAATGGACTCACGGATCCCTTTCTTCATCTCTATACCATAAAAAGGTCCGTTCCCGCCTCCTGTAAATACAACCATCTCATCATCATATACATAATTAGAATCAAGTGATAATACCGGCCATATAAGATGTTCGCCACCTACAAATCTACGAAGGCTCTGACTACGTCCATATGCATACCATGTTTCATCTGTTCTTCCGGGCATATTACGTTTATCCAGTTCTTCCCGAAAATCTGAGAGATATGACAAAGTCTCCGGATACTTATTTCGCATCACAGCAATCTCGATCAATCTCGGTTTGCCATTGTCATTCTCATAAGGGAATATGATGTAGCTGTTCGCAATAATCCTCTCATACTTTGAAAGCTTTGCATCATATATGCTCTTTCTCAGTATACCCTTTTCTACTTTTCTGGACTTGTTGCTTTTATCAACAAAATAAACATACTTGTCATCTTCACGCTCCGCATATATTATGTATATCTTATCCGCGCTGGTTTGAACTCCAACAAATATATCGGAAAATGTTTCCAATGTCCTGCATGCCGATTCTGCTTCAGCTAATCTATCCGTTACCTGTTTAGGAATGAATGTCCACGGCTCCTCGCCCAGCGCACTAAGGTCATGCGTTTCAAAAACAACATTATGCTCAAATAAAAACCGATTCCAGTCCTGGATAAAAGCTATATCATATGTTGTCTGTTTATTTTTGGTCAACTCCAAGATGCAAGTATAAGTACTTCTATTCTTAAATGCCTGATGTGTTCCGAAGTGAATAACCTTTCTCAGCACTTTGCGTTCAGTAATGAATCTTCTTAAAACGTCACCGGACTTGATGTTCATAAACTTATGAGGAATGATATAGCCCATTACGCCATCTTTTCCAAGAAGATTCCAAGCCCTCTCAATAAACAGGAGATACTTGTCCAACAGGTCAGACTTTGCGGTTTCATATCCAGAGAACTCACTCTTATAGAAAGCATATTCTTCAGGAGAATACTGCACCATATTCTGTACTCGGATATAGGGCGGATTTCCTACGATCGCATCAAAACCTTCCCGTCCAAACTCTGCTTTCCAGTCGAACATCTTTATCTTTTCAAGCCTTGCCTGTTCCTTATAGATATCCGGATCAAACTGAGCATATGACATATCAACAAGGCTATTTCCATTTTTGATATTCCCCTCAAGTTTGGGCATTATCCGGTTACCGGTCCTCTTGGTGTATCCATCTATTTCTTCCGCTGATACTTCTTCAAGCAGTTTCAAAAACAAGCTGAATTTTGCCACTTCTACAGCCAGAGGATCAATATCAACGCCCCATATGTTTCTCATCAATATCTCTCGTCTGAGATCATAAGAAAGCTTACAAATATCACCTCCCGGAACCTCATAAATCAATCCATTATGAATCGCCTTATCCCTGTCATTATTCATATACCATTCAAGGCAATAGATGATGACATACTCGTACACAGATAGTAGGAAATTGCCAGAGCCACAACAAATATCAGCAACCCGAAGCTTCAGTACCTCTTCCACCGACTTCCCATCAAACACTTCAGAAAGAGTTTGTTCTACGATAATATCTGTGACGTTTTTGGGCGTATTGACTGCCCCCTGCGAGTCAACCGCTTCCGGTTTCATCTCTTGAACTACTTTACCATCCGTAGCTATAACAAGCTTCTCATCAAGAAACAGCTCATATATCTGACCGATTATGTATGGATCCACAACATCAAATTCATATGAATTGTTCGGATAATACAGATTCTTGAAAATATCAATCAGCACATCATCCGAAAGACTGAATTTATCCTCTTCCAATATTTCAAGCAGACCGGAATCATACTTTTTGTCCGCATCCTGAAACAGTCTCTTCAATTCACTGTAATTGTGGATGCTCTTTAAAAACTCGTATTCCTCAAAGCTTCGATCCTCACATATGCGAAGGAATATAATCCTGTTAAGGATTCTTTGCACACCTATATTCAATGTTTCAGAATCAAGCCCCGGATTGTTTCTGGCAATATCATCTCCCAGCTTAAACCTCCAATCCTTAATCTGTTTCAGGAAATACTCATCAAACGGCTCTCTTCTAAACGCCCCTCGGATATTCTCAAATCTTTTTGCAAAATCGCCGGATAAAACCGCCTCTTTTGAGAGCAGTCCATATATTTCCTCAAATCTATCTACATACTCTTCGTATGTATAATGTGCTATCAATGCAACACCGATATCATCATTTTCTACCGGTCTAACTGAGCAATCATAGATGTAAAGGTCATTATAATTTGTCAGAACAGAAATCTTCAGATTTCCACTCCATCCGTACCGCCTCAGCTGGAAAGCAGGCGCATTGTCTGTAGTAATATCCACAGACGGCTTCTTCGTCTCAAGATAAAAAAGTGCCTCTGTTCCTACTCTGAATAAATAGTCTGGTTTCTTACTTCTCTTTAACCCCTTTTCCTCAACTTGTACCGTGGCTTCATGCGTGACCTCACGCAAATGCTGCGGAAGTCCGGCATCGTTATCAACATCCCAGCCAAGCAGCTTAAAGAAGTGATTGACGAAATCAACCCTTACCTCGGTCTCATTATATAAAGGGTTCCTAAACTCTTTTATACGGGAAGCATATAATGTTATTCTTTCAGCAAGACGCTTTTTTAATTCTTCCTCGCCTGATACTGCCAGTCTATCTATATCATACTTAAATAGCATATTGTTATCCTCACAATTATTTATTATCCTATGAATTCATAATCGTAGAGACATGCGTTATCTTTTACTGTATGCTTCATAATATTATATCTGACATTATACACACTACCTATATCAAGCCATCCATTGTGTTTCATTATTAAAATCGAACTTGTGTTCTATATTATCAAATCTCTTTCTTTCTGTAAAGAGAAATCTGGCGATAATGTATGCTCAAAATACAATATCGCCAGAAATCATATTACAAATAGATCATCTCTTTTAACACAATCTCCTCCGCACTTGCCCAGATATTTATAATACCGATCCAGACATCACGGCACTACGATAACCCGCAGCGTTGTCTCAACCTTCCCACATTTTACTTTGAGCGTTCCCGGCTTTTCCTGTTTCGTAACTGACTTTGCAAAGACCATGCCGTCCTTGACCGTGATCCCGCCAGAGGCGGACCACTGGATCTTCGGCAGAGTCGTTGCATTTTGAGGTGATACGTTTAGCAGGATCTGATCATAGCTCCCGAGACGCAGAGTTAATTCCCCGGAAGTCGGATCAATCCGTCCAAGGCTATCTCCGGTGATGAAAAGAGAATCAACAGGGCTTGTGACCGTAACCTTACAGAGTTTGATATTCGCCTTGTCCGGATCCCCGTCTTCCCAGGTTTTCACAATGACATAGGCGGTTCCGCTTCCGACAGCGGTTACCTCTGAGACGACTTCCTTTGCTCCTTTGGCATTCGTTCCCGGTTCCCCGCTTGAACGTACCATAAGGATATCTTCATTCGAGGACGAAAAGCTGATATTTGCGCGATTAAGACCGCTGCCCTTAGCGGGGGCCAGCGTCGCAGTCAGAGTGGTAGTCTGCTTCTCTCCCGTCGTCTCTAACTTCGCAAGCTTTAACTTCGCCGCAAGGCTGTGACTCTTATCGCCGTTTGCTGCCTTCGGTACCGAAACCGGAGCAACCTTGACCGTGACTTCTTTTGTTAACTTGGCGCTTTTTCCGGAGGGCTCAGTATAGGTTACGGTGGCAGTTACCTTTGCCTCCAACGGCTCCTTGACCTCCTTTGCCGTAATCAGTCCATTGCTTACCGTCACTGCCTTCGTATTGTAGGATTTCCAGGTAACCTTCCTTGGATCCGTAGAGTTTACCGGCAGTACCAGAACCTGAAGGATCGCCTGTTCCCCTCCCTTCATCTGATAACTTCCATCCGTTATATCTCTCTCATTTTCATCGAGGATAACGATATCCGAGGTATATGTACTTACCGTTACCTTGCAGGTTGCCTTCTTATTTCCGCAATAAGCAGTTACCGTGGCCGTTCCTCCGCCGATAGCGGCAAAGGTTCCGTCAGGGCTAACTCCGACAATATCTGTATTGGAAGAAACGTAGAGCACCGCAGGCTGTAGTTCCGTTGTTTTATCATACGTCGGGGCAGCCGGGTTCGAAACCGTATCTCCCGCGCGGAGCTTCAGACTGGTTTTTGCGAATTTCAGGCCTTTAACCTTCGTTGTCCGATCGGCATCCTCCGGAAGCGTTTCCAGATAAACCGTACCATCCTTCTTAACCAGCTCGTAACTTACTGTAACATCCCCGTCGCCCATTACAAAGGTCGTCTCCAACGCTTTATTATCCTCAGGCTCTGCCCCGGTGAGCTTCCACGCGGAAAACTCCATGCCCTCCGGTGCCTTTACAAACCGGATCGTAACAGTCTCGCCCTCGCCGACCGAGGAAACACTTTTCCCATCCTTCAGCGCCTCCGCTCCTTCCAGGATATATACTCTGTGATATTCCGACCATTTTGCGTAGAGGATAATATCATTGGTGACGGGAGCGTCAAAGTCATATAAATCCGTCTGATCCTTATCCACGTACCATCCCATAAACGTAAACCAGGGGTTTTCAGGATCCGAGGGCTTTTCCGCCTTCTCGTTTTTCTTTACGGTCTGTACGATCGGCTCCATCCCTCTGCCGGTATAGAAGGTCACCTGACAGGTCTCCTCCTTTGGTTCCGGAGTTTCCGTACTGTAAAGCGTAATACTTACCGGGCTGTTTTTCGGAAGAGACGTATAGATTTTTCCGGAGGAATCATACATCGGTTTATCAAGCGGCATCTCAAGCGGCAGGTTTTTAGGGGTCTGCAGGATCTGAAGTTTTTCACAGGAGGAAAGCATCGGATCGTCGATGGCGTCACCACTATCATTATATAGTATCTGCGCTTTACTCAGGTCAAATCCAGACAAATCCAGGAAAGCCAGACTTTCACAACTGGCAAACATACCCGCAACGTATTTGACATTCTTTGTATTAAAACTCCTTAAATTTACGGATGTCAGTTTATCACAGGAACCGAACATAGCGCTCATATTTGTTACCTTTGATGTATTAAAATTGCTCAGATCAAGAGATGTCAGTTCTGTCCCGGAGAACATAAATCCCATGTCTGTCACCTTTGAGGTATCAAAACCGCTGACATCCAGAGAGGTTACCGGGCATCCGAACATACCGTTCATGTTCGTTACATTTGAGGTATCAAAACCGCTAACATCCAGAGAGGTCACTTCACAGGCAAACATCATATTCATATCCGTAACATTTGAGGTATCAAATCCGCTGACATCCAGAGTGGTCGCTCCACAACCCTCAAACATAGCACCCATATCTGTAACCTTTGAGGTATCAAAACCACTGACATCCAAAGACTCCAAACTTGGACAGAGACCAAACATCCACTTCATATTTGTCACACTTGAGGTATCAAATTTGCTCACATCCAGCACGTTTAAGTATTCCTCACCATAGAACATATAACTCATGCCGGTTACCTTTGAAGTATCAAATCCGCTGACATCTATGGACTCCAAGTAAAGACATCCCTTAAACATCGCCCTCATATTTGTCACATTTGAAGTATCGAAGCTGCTCAGATCCAACGTATTAAAACTGTTATTGGTGAACATATAACTCATGTCTGTTACCTTAGACGTGTCAAAGCTGCTCAGGTCCAGGATCGCATCCGCGCGATCAACGACAACACTGTGTACTCCCGCGTCACAGAACATGTAGCTCATATCTGTTACCCTTGAGGTATCCACTCCTGCAAGGTCAAGCTCACCATAACAGTTCATAAACATTTCGGAAGAATCCGGCGCAAATATCACTCCGGGTTCCAATTTGAGCCTGCCAATGCTCACATCACGATAGCAGCCTCCGGACACCCCCGTCTTGTACGTGACGCCTTCGATATCGACCGTACTCGGAACTATGCTCTCACCTAAATACTCCTCAAACTTCGTCAGCCATAAAATATTCTCATTCGGATCAATCTTATAGCTATAGTCATTGAGCCAATAATGCCACTTTGCGTAAAGAGTAATCGATTCAGAAATTTCTGACCGGTAGAACTCATAAAAGGTATTACATTGCTTATCAATACACCAGCCGTCAAATATATAGCCTTTCTTTACCGGATTCTCAGGCTCAGATACGCGCCCACCTTCCTCCACCGTCTGATCCTCTACTTTGCTGCCGCCCATTGAATCAAACGTAACCGTATATTTTACTGTGTCCTGTATAGTCTCTATGTTCTCTGCGGATGCCTCCACAGGGCTGTTGAATTCCTGACCGTCCGCTTCCCTTGCAGCTATCCTTACCGGTATCGCCAAATTAAACAAAACAACGCTCAAAAGCAGATATAACGCTTTCTTTCTCCACATAATCTTCCTGTCTCCTTTCCTACAACAGCCGTCAAAAACTATCTGTTTTTCCTTGATTCTGCATAATTATAGCATACCTCTTTCAACAAGCCAATTCCTGAAAAGTTCGTAGAATAGTTCAGAAAAACTTATTGACAACAGAAATGATTTCGTCCAAAATAATATCAGATATTAAATTAGTCGATATTGAGGAAACTACCATGTATATTCAGCGCCACGCAGAACAGACCATTCAGAAATTGGCAAATATGTTTGGGGCAGTACTCGTAACCGGCCCCAGGCAGGTTGGAAAAACAACAATGCTGCGGAATATGTTACAAAATATTGGCTATGTTTCTCTGGATGATGTTGTACAACTACAGGCAGCGGTCGAAACTCCGGGTTCCTTCCTGAAGGATAATCTGCCTCCGGTTTTTATTGATGAAATTCAGAAGGCACCTGAGCTTTTTCCTCAGATGAAGCTGATCTTAGACGAGAGTAAAAAAAAGGGACAGTACTATCTTACCGGGTCCCAGCATTTTCAAATGATGAAGAATGCAAGCGAGTCTTTGTCCGGACGTATCGGTATCCTTACCCTGCTCGGACTTTCTCTCAGGGAACGATATGGGGTCAAAAACAGCCTGCCGTTTCTCGGAACAGAAGAATATCTGACCGGCAGAAAGCAGGAAAGCATTTCAATAACCAACGAAGAGCTCTGGAATTGTATCTGGCGGGGAAGTCTGCCGGAGCTTGCCGTCAATCCGGAATATAGCTGGCAAATGTACTACGGAGCTTACGTTTCAACTTACGTTGAGCGGGATGTCAGAGAACTTGCGCAGGTCGGAGATATTCTGAAATTTACCCGCTTTATGGAAGTATTGGCAGCAAGAAACGGACAGCTGTTAAACCTTTCCGAAGCAGCCGGAGAAGTTGGCATCAGTCAGCCCACTGCTGATCGCTGGCTTTCCATTCTGACAACCTCTCATATCATTTATCTGCTCCGGCCATATTTTAATAACCTTACGAAACGAGCGGTAAAAACGCCGAAGCTCTATTTTCTGGATACCGGACTTGCCGCGTATTTAAGCCGGTGGAACACGCCCGAGGTATTACAAAAGGGGGCTATGTCCGGAGCGTATTTTGAAGCCTTTGTCATTTCTGAGATCCTGAAAAGCTATTACAATGCGGGAATACTCGAACCGCCGTTGTATTTCTACCGCGATAAGGACAAGAAAGAGATCGACCTGCTGATCGAGGAAAACGGCTGTATCCACCCATTTGAGATAAAACAGCATTCCGACCCAAAAGCAGGAGACCTCAAAAACTTCAGTGTCCTCAACAAGCTCGACAGTGAAATGATCGGAGAAGGCGGTGTGATCTGTACCTATGACCGCATCGTAACCCTTCAGGATAGCTTCCGGGTAATTCCGGTCGGGTATCTGTAACAATCGAGCAGAAGTGATGAAATTTTTCCTTACGCGACTCTGCGCATAAAAAAAGAACGATCCCTTTGACATTCTCTTCTGTCAGCAGGAACCGTTCTTATTTATTATTCACTTATTCCTTCAAATTAATCATTGTCCAGATACTTCGAAGCCAGCTCGTTTTCGTAATCGTCCGCGATATCCTTCCAGCGGTTCGGATGGAAAACGATAGTCGGAGCACAGGCCGGAGCCCGTTCCTCCCTCGGGATCTTTCGACGGATCTCCGCGACTCTCTTCCGATAGCCGGAGAAATAAGCGAAATACCCGGCCAGGCAAACCGAGAGAAAGACAAGCGTTACGACCCAGATCACCATTCCCGGACGCATCCGCCCTTCCTCGCTGCCGGAAATCGATGCGCTCGCCGCAAGAGGAACCTCGCCCTCCTCGAGAACTACCAGATCGTGATCCACCTCTCCCGACGCACCGGTCTCGGCTTCACCTGGAGCCTCGTCATCAGCCGTGGCAGTCGCGACCAGATCTCTCTGCGCCGCGTAAGCCCTTTCAGCTCCGCCCGCCGTAAAGCAGGCATTCGCCAGAGCAAAAGCGGCAATCGCTATAAGTAACGTTGTTATCTTACTTTTTTTCATGGTATTGCATCCCTTCAGTAGAAAAATTCACCCCTCTGTTATATAAAGACCTCCGAATGACCGAAAAAGGTTCAAAAATTATATCTACCATTTTAAGCAGTATTTTGGTAATATTTACTATAGTAGGGAAATTATATTTCCAGGGGGTGCATAATGGGACAGGATAATCTGAAAAGCTATCGGATCTTCAAGATCGTTCAGCTTGTCATACTGATCATCTTCGCAGTGGCGTTTTTCTGCTATCTGCACTTTGATCCTCTCTTGCGAAACAATATTTATTCCAATAAAAATCTGCTCACCATCTGTATTTTTCTCTGGGCTTTTATGATCTTCAGCGCGATCTCGATCTTCTTCGATTTTACGCAGCTTGAAAAGAATATCGTAAACGTCCATGACCTGAACGAGACGGCGTATTTGGATAAGCTGACAAGGATCCCAAACCGTAATACCGTGGATCTTCTGATCGACAACTATAAGGACCGGGATATTTCCAGGGCGGGCTGCGCGCTGATCTCCATCTCGAACCTTCCGGAGATCAACGAAAAGAGCGGAAGAGCCTCGGGGGACGATCATCTGAGGAAATTCGCATCCTCCTTTGAGCGGGTCGGCAACCGTTACGGATTTGTCGGGCGAAACGGGGGAAACGAGTTCATCGTCGTGATCGACAGCTGTGATGCTGCAAGGATGCAGAGCTTTGTGGACGAGCTGATCAAAGAAATGCAGCAGGATTTCGGGGTTTCCGCTCCGGAGGCGATCCCTGTAAAGATTTCCTTTGATTACGCCTTAAATGCCGAAGAGCAGGTGAAAACGATCTCCGAACTGCTCTCAAGGATGTATAAAAGCTATAAAAAAGGATAGACCATGGCAAACTTTAACCATGATTACATAGGTAACTTGGTTATGCGTGCCCAGGCGGATGATTCGGATGCCTTTGCAGAGTTATATGCGCTCACTTATCAACATATCTACAACTACGCAGGACATTATCTCAGGGATCAGTTTCTGGCGCAGGACGCCATGCAGGAGACCTATGTATCCGCGCTGAAAAATATAAGAAAGATCAAGGAGCCTACGCTGTTTGTGGCCTGGCTGAATCAGATCTGTTTCCACGTCTGCTACGATATGCGCAAACGGGATGACGCAAACTATGAAACGATCTCCGGCGAGCTCCTTGAAGTCCTGAAGGATGAACATATCTACCACGATCCTGTGACAAGCTTTGAGGACAAGGAGGAAACAACGACCCTCAACGCCGCTGTCGCACAGCTTCCCTTCAACGAGCAGCAGGTCATTGTAATGCGGTATTACAATGATATGAAGCTCGAAGAAATCGCGAGCGCCATGGGCGTTTCGCGAAGTTCAGTCAAACGATACCTGATCTCAGGCAGAGATCGGCTGGCAAAAATCTTACGAAGGGAGGACGAGGTATGATCTATAAAAGCAAGCGCTACCAGATGGATTTAAAGAGCGCGAACGATACGCTTCAGAGCGTACTGAAAACCTGTGAAAAAGAACCGAATACCATACCGTTTGACCGGCTGGTCTTTCACAATACGGTGAATTCCGCCTATGCGAAGCTCTGCCGGTACTTAAGCCTCGGGCTTTTGCTGTTTACGATCCTCTCGCCCCTGACGTTTAAGGATCCCGGCTTCTCTGTCCGGAATTCCGGCCTGATCGAAAGGATCATCGTTACAGATCACGAGCTGTACGAGGACCGTTTTGTTATGCATCTGAACGGCAGCAGTATCGCCTATGACGATATCTATGCCAGAAAAGATGACGGGAACTTTGTTTTTCCCTCCGAGATCAGCGAGGAGACCGGAGAGATCGTTTTCCCCTATGAAGGAAGCAACTTAAACATCTATATTCCTGATCTGAGCGGAAAGGTTTTGCATGCGATACTCACTGCGAACGAGTAAAATCATCGCTTATATTCTCATATTGCCCCTGATCATTACCCTCTGCTCCTGCGCCTCGATCGGAAACGCCAGGGCGCTCAGAGAGGGCAATACCATTGTGACCTCCCAGGGAAACGCGGGGGTCCGTGACAATACGCCCGTCGTTCTGATCCCGTCCTACGGCGGAGACGATATCCTTACGAGCGAAAAGGTCAATATCAATATTTCCAATGCTTCCGAGGGCTATATCGTCGTCCGGTATACCGGCGAGACCGAGAGGGCCAAGATGCAGCTGATCGGAAACGGCCAGGTGACCTATACCTATGATCTGTACCGGGATGAATTCGAGGTCATCCCTCTGACCGCGGATTCCGGAACCTACTCCGCGACGGTCTATGAGAATATCGAAGCGAATCAGTATGCGACCATTTACTCTACCGAGTTTAACGTCACGATCGTCAATACCTACGGGCCGTTTCTGTACCCGAATATGTACGTGAATTTCAATAAACAGTCCAAGGCGGTAGAGCTTGCAGCTACGCTTGCCAAGGGAGCCGAGAGCGATTTGGAGGTCGTTTCCCGGATCTATCAGTACGTGATCGACAATATCACCTACGACCACCATAAGGCGGAAACGGTGGAAAGCGGCTATATCCCGGATGTGGATGAAATCTTAGAGATACGGACCGGCATCTGCTTTGACTACGCCGCGCTCATGGCTGCTATGCTCCGGAGTCAGCGGATCCCGGGGCGGTTAGAGATCGGCTATGCCGGAGATGCCTACCACGCCTGGATCAGCGTCTATACGCCGGATACCGGGTGGCTGGAGGGGATGATCGTTTTCGACGGAACGACCTGGTCCCTTGTAGATCCGACCTTTGCCGCCAATACCGACGCCTCCGACCTTCAGAAATTCATCGGGGATGGGGATAATTATTTTACAAAATATGTATACTAGCATTGAGCCGGGCGTAATAAAATAAGAGCAGGCTGCGCAAGCTGGCTTGCGGCAGACGGATATTATTTTATTACATTTGGCGATAGCCAAACAGCGAGAAAAATCGTAAGATTTTTTGAGCGGATGCCCAGCGACTCGGCTTATGAGAGCCAAACAACGAGTTGCCGAGTCTGCTTTATATACCGGAGGAATATAAATGCCCAAAAAATCAAAAAAGAAGAAAAAACTTCTCGTAAATAAAGAACTGGCCCTCTTTTTCGACCAGTTCGCCATGACCCTGGACGCAGGCTTGAACCATACCGACGGGATCCAGATCATGCTGGAGGATGCCGCAAGCTCCGAGGGAAAGGAGATCCTTGAGACCATGCTGGAAACCCTCCACGAAGGCAAGCCTCTGTCGGCCGCCTTTGAAAGCGCCGAGGTCTTCCCGAAATACGCGCTCGATATGATGTCCATCGGCGAACGAAGCGGAAAAACCGATGATGTCGCTCATTCGCTGGCAAATTATTACGATCGGGAGGAGAACATCGCTCAGGGAATAAAAAACGCTGTTACGTATCCTATGATCATTATCCTGATGATGTTCATCGTTATCCTGGTTCTGATCATCAAGGTTCTTCCGGTCTTCAATCAGGTCTTCATCCAGCTCGGCTCTGAAATGACCGGCTTTTCGAGAGGGCTTTTGAACCTCGGAAACGCTATCAGCCGGTACTCCCTGCTCTTTATGGGGATCCTGATTCTGATCATCATCCTGTACTTTATCCTTGCCAAAACAGACGGCGGAAAGGCAGCCTTCGGACGCTTTGTCCAGGTCTTCCCGCTGACGAAGGGCTTCTATCATAAGATCGCTGCCGGCCGTTTCGCAAGCAGTATGGCGCTGACCATGAATACCAACCTGGGGCCGGATGAGAGTCTGAGGATGGTCAAAAATATCGTGGATAACAAGGAGGTTGAGACAAAGATCGAGGAGGTCCGGACCATGATCCGGGGCGGGCTCTCCTTTACCGATGCCCTGGTGGACAGCGGGATCTTCAACAACCTTTATTCCCGGATGATCTCGGTCGGCGGAAAATCCGGCGCTACCGACAAGGCCCTCAGTAAGATCGCTACGAATTATGAAGCGGAGATCGACGACCGCATCAGCAACATCATCGCCATCCTTGAACCGACCCTTGTCATCATCTTTTCGATCGTCGTATGCCTGATATTGCTTTCGGTGATGATGCCGCTGATGTCAATCATGTCGAGTATTGGATAGGATATGTGGATAGGATTTACTCCGTAAATCCATTATCGACAAAAACATCTTGAGAAGCAGATGTTTTTGCCCCTCTGAGTTTTGCTGCGGAAAAGCGTCAGAGGAAAATAATAAAGGAGCTATGCCGCAGCAAAACATCAGAGTTTGAACCGTTTTAACAAACCAGACCTCCTGAAACGAATATTTAATTCTCAGACCCTTTCGATCGTGGTCTTTGCCGTCGTTATCGTCGTCTTTCTCCTCGGCATCAACGCCGTCTCCGGAAGCAAGATGACCGACGATAAGTCCCTGCTTGAAAAGGCCGTGACCAAGGATATCGTCCACTGCTATGCCGTCGAGGGCGTTTACCCGCCTTCGCTTTCCTATATTGAAAACAACTACGGGCTTACCTATGACCATAAGAAATTCATCGTGAGCTATGAATCCATCGGCTCCAACATCATGCCGAGTGTTATGATTATTGAAAAAGGGGGAGGTAGTAATTGAACTTTAAAAGGCGCGGCAGATCCATCGTCGACATGCTGTTCATACTGGCACTCTTCGCCGTATTTATGATATCGGCTTTGTTTATTGTACTTTTCGGAGCAAAGATCTATCAGCGGATCATCGCCGATTCCGATACCAACTATATCTCCCGGACCTCCATCGCCTATATCAGCGAAAAGATCCATCAGCACGACGAAAGGGACGGGGTTTCCGTGATCTATAACAACAATGCGCCCGTACTCCGGCTCAGCGAGACCTATGGGGACTCTATGTACTATACTTACCTCTACGAGCAGAACAGTGTCTTAAAGGAAATCACCTGTCCCGCCGAATACGAACCCGTGTTTTCCGCAGGACAGCAGATCCTGGAGATCACCTCCTTTAACGTCGAGGAGCAGAACGGAAATCTCTATCGCTTTGAGATCACGGATGTCGATGGGAATGAGATCAATTTTTATGTTTCGGTAAACAGTGAAGTATAGATCATGAAGCAAAAAAACGCGGGAACTTCTCTGTTCCTTATGGAAATGATCATCATAGTGCTTTTTTTCTCGGTCTCCAGCGCGGTCTGCGTACAGGCCTTTGTTAACTCGCACCTGATCGACAGGAAAACGCAGGAGCTAAACCACGCTGTCTACGCCGCACAGAGCGTCGCCGAAGTAATGAAGGGCACGGACGGGACGATCGAAAGCCTGCTCTCTGCCTATCCGGAGGCTAAAGCAGCAGAAAACGGACTTTCGTTATATTATAATTCCGAGTTCAAAAGCTGTAACGGCAGTGATCCTCACCTTTCCTATCTCTTAGAGGCTTCGCTCTCCAGAGAAGGGACCTTGGAGACTATTCAAATCTCTGTAATAAAAACAGAGGATCAGAGTGAGATCTACGCCCTGACAGCGACAAAGTACCGGAACGGCATTATAGAAGAAACGACAGAATAATTTACTCTGAGCTTTGTTCAAAGAATCTCAGAGGAAGATCGGGAATCATATTCTATGGAGAAACGACAGACCGGCGGAATGAACGTTGGTACCTCTTCAGTGCTGGTAGCCTTCGTCCTGCTCTGCCTGGTGACCTTTGCGGGCTTATCCTTTCTGAGCGCGAACTCGGATTACCGCCTGAGCCTGCAGACCGCCGAAAAGACAAGTGAATATTACGCGGCGAGCGGGGAAGCGGACCGAAGGCTTGCCGAGCTTGATACCATACTTACGGAATTAGCGCAGGGCGCTTCCGAAAGCTCCTACTATCAGGCAGTAAAGGATCGTTTCCTCGGCACCATCGACTATGACTATGCGGAGGACGGAGAAAGCTATCTCCTTTCATTTACGGAGCAGGTCAACAACCGTCAGGACCTGAAGGTAAAGCTCAAGCTGAACTACCCGACAGACGGGACGGCTCCCTTTTCCATCGAAAGCTATACCGTTGTCGTAAACCAGAGCTGGCAGGACGAGATCGCAAGCGAGATCGACGAAAACGGATTGATACAATTTGACTAATATAAGGAGTACATCATGAACATTGCTGAAACCCTGGCAAAAATAACGAAAGAAGGACAGGCCTCTGACATCTTCATCGTAGCCGGACGTGCTTTGAGCTATAAGGCGAACGGAGGGATCTACGAGGAGGGCGACAAGCGTCTGATGCCCACGGATACCCTGGAAATGATCACCGGGATCTATGAATTAGCCGGGAACCGGAGCATGGACCGGATCAATAAGACCGGCGATGATGATTTCTCCTTTGCACTCCGGGGTGTGGCCAGATTCAGGATCTCAACCTATAAACAGAGAGGCTCTCTCTCCGCCGTCATCCGTGTCATCAACTTCAATATCCCCGATCCGAACGACCTGGGGATCCCCGAGAGTATTATCAAGCTGGCCGATCGGAAGAAGGGTCTCGTTCTCGTGACCGGGCCTGCCGGAAGCGGAAAATCCACCACCCTTGCCTGTATGGTCGATCATATCAATACTACCAGACAGGCTCATATCATTACGTTGGAGGATCCGTTGGAATATCTGCACGTCCATAAGAAGAGCATCGTCAGCCAGCGGGAGGTCATATCCGATACCGAGAGCTATCTGACCGCGCTCAGAGCTTCGCTTCGTCAAAGCCCTGACGTTATCCTTCTCGGGGAAATGCGTGACTCCGAAACCATCAGCGTCGCCATGACAGCGGCTGAGACCGGCCACCTCGTCCTCTCGACCCTGCATACCATAGGAGCCGCGAATACGATCGAGCGTATTATCGATGCCTTCCCGCCGAACCAGCAGCACCAGATCTACATTCAGCTTTCCATGGTTTTGCAGGCGGTCGTTTCACAGCAGCTTTTGCCCTCCGAGCAGGGAACCATCGTTCCTGCCTTTGAGATCATGACTCTAAACCCCGCGATCCGTACCAATATCCGGGATCAGAAGGTCCAGAGCATCGACTCCATTATCGATACCTCTTCCCAGGAGGGTATGATCTCCATGAATACCAGCCTCCTAAATCTTTACAACGAGGGAATCATCAGCGAAAAAACCGCCTATTCCTATACCACCAACGCCGATAACCTCGGCAACAAGATCTATTATCAGGGCAAGCGCAAGGGAGTCGGTGAGATGGCGGCTCTCGCGGGAAAGACCGCGGAGGATCTCGATGCCTTACCGGGAACCGGGGCTTCAAAGGACTCCAAAAAGGCCGGAAAGGATAAGAAGAAGATCGGAAAGGCAGTATCCAAAGAAGCGCTCAGGAATCTGGCCTCCGCTCCCAGCAATGACGATCAGGCTTACTCCAGCAAATGGGAGGAAGAAGACTGGGGCGGCGACTGGGAGGACGATTCCGATCTGGAGAAGATCGATCTGGTTGCCGAACCGTCAGGCAAAGGCGGCGCAAAAAAGACCTCCGATAAAAAGGGTGCCGGCAGCGACACCCCGAAGAAAAAGGGATTGTTCGGAAAGAAAGGGTGATTTCAAATCATATATGATCATTGAAGTATTCTTGTGAGACCTTTAACTGCTTTTTAAGAATCTCGCGCCATAAATGCTCGTGTATCTCACCACTGCCTTTAGATACCCTGGTTCTCTTTACGGTACCATCCGGCATAGTTTTCTGATAATAATAATGATCAGTGTCTTTGTAAAGCTCCCATTCATCACGCTCGCAGAATCGCTTCAGTTCTTTCCACCCTGGCATTCCAGTTCCTCCCGAATTGACGATTCATCCAACAGCAAGGCTTTCAGCACAAGCGGTATATGTGCCTTTCGATTTGGAGCAGCACTCCAGGTCGCATAGTGATCATAAAAATCCTCTGCATACTCCTTGATCTCAGCAGCAAGCTCTGTCTTTGCCTGCTCTTCATTCTGCGCATTAACAACAAGATCAAGTGTCTCCGTCGACAGAGTAACGCTGTTATCATCTTCAAAATATTTATGAAACGCATACTTATAACCGGACAAAACCTCATATAAGGTATCCGTATTTAGAATCGCCAGATTATCCCTTGTTCTCTTAACATAGACCGGCTTTTCGTGAATAACAGTATCAAGAGTTACCGACCAATTTTTCCTGACATCCGTTGCGTTTAATATATTCATTTTGCACCTCCGTAATTCTATTCTAACTTGATTACGTACATAATGTCAACAATGTACACTCTGTTATTCTCGAATATTGAGCGTGCATCGTTACCATTCACGGCCGAACTGCGCAGACTTGCGCAGCTACGGCCCGATACGTAACATAGGAGATGGGTTCTGCCCATCGCCGCAGGCGATTTTACATGGCAGAACCCGTTACTATTCGCGGCTCGAAAGGCCGTGAATAGTAACCGTGCATCAATAATAATCAATGATCCTTTGATAGATCTCTTCATAGGAGATCTTTGAAAAATCGCTGACATCCACAGGAATACTTATCCCTAATCCAACATCGTATTCCTTATGGGCGATGCCGCCTGCAAATTCCTCAAAGTCCGGAACCTGCTTCTCATGAATAAGCGTTTCCGGGCTGAAGTCCTCTATATGATAGCGGCTTAACAGATGGCCCGGATGTCTGTCGCCGTCGTTGCGATTTATGAACCGTTGATAGACTGTATGTATATCTGTATAAAGAAAGATCGTGGCCGCATCATAGGAATACTCGTCAATCAGCTCCTGAAGCCTTGGCTTATGCCGCTGGTAAAAGGGATATTCCGTAAGAATCGTCCTGCCTTCCCACATAGCCTTTCCAAGCATCAGATAAAACTCCTCGAGGGAAAACCGGTTCAGCCTGTCCTTCTGTGTCTCATTATCAAAGCCGAACCGGTCGAATTCCTTTTCCTTCACATCATCGTAGCTTAACCGCACAATGTCGTCGCGTTCCAGAAAAGACAAAAAGCCTGTCGCGACCCCGCTCTTTCCCGTGCCTGGTCCGCCGGTTATTATAATAAGGAGCCTCTGCTTCGGAAAGTCCTTTTTCGTATCTGCCCAGTTACCCTGGGCAGATACGGCAGCCAGGGCAGCTTGCGCATTGGAAATGCCCTGGCTGCTTGGCTCCGATACTTCATTGACACGCCGCTCGCAAGTCTGCGAGCGGCTGACTGAGCAGTTACCTTTCTTCATACTTAATACAGACTCTTAAGAATAGCTTCTGACTTTCCAGCACAGTTGAAGAGAACGCTTTTCTGCGCTATTTCATCAGCTATAGCCTTACGTCCGGGTCCGACGATCTTACGGGGATCGTACTCAGTCTCCGGCAGTGTGCGTATTGCCTCCCTCACCGCGTCGGTATACACCATTTTCAGACCTGTACCCACATTGATCTTGCTCATCCCCATCTCAACGCATTTCTTAAAGTCCTCCTCCGGAACACCGGTACCTCCGTGAAGCACTAAAGGTACCCCGGTGACCTCTCTGATCTCCTTTAACAGATCAAAGCGAATCTTTGGCGCCGCCTTATAAAAGCCATGAGCCGTACCGATCGCCACCGCAAGGGCATCGATCCCTGTTTCATCAACAAAGCGTGGCACAAGCTTCGGATCGGTATAAGCCTTTCCGGCATCTTCCTCGGAAACAACAATATTATCCTCATGTCCCGCCAGCATCCCCAGCTCCGCCTCCACTGAGCAGCCGTCAAGGCCTCTCGGGCTGTGCTTATGGGCAAAATCGGCTATCTCCTTAGATTTTTCTATGTTTACCTCATACGGTTCCTGTGAGGCATCTATCATAACATTGGTAAATCCGACAACCACGGCATGCTTTATCATTTCCAGGTCTGTCGCGTGATCCAGATGAAGGACGATCGGAACCTCAGGGTACTGCCTTGCGATTCCCTTTGCTGTATCCGCCACCAGCTCAAGTGAGCCGATATATTTCAAAGCTCCGAGAGAAAGCATAAGTATCACCGGGGAGCTTTTACTCCTTGCCCCCTCTACGATACCCACCATCTCAGGTATGGTACTGAAATTAAAAGCACCGACCGCGTAACGCTCCTTCGGATCCTCCTTCGGATCGAGAGCCCGCTTTAATGAATCCGCCATAACCTGCTTCATAGTAACTAACGGCATCTGATTTCCTCCTTTACCATACGGTCCCCGTCAAAGACGAACCGTGTCCGTATATTCACTGATCAGGCAGTACGCTCCATAGACCACTACCTTGTCATTAAGCTCTGAGAATCTCACTCTGTCAGGCGACACCGCGCTCACGGCGCATCTTTCGATCGTCCGCATCATCTCGCCATAAAACCATTTCTTAAGATGTGTTATCCCGCCGCCGAGCACAAAAACTTCAGGATCAAACAGATTAAAATAATTTGCGAGGCCCGCGCCTAAGTATCTGCCCTCCTCCTGGAGAAAGGCCAGAGCATATTCATCTCCGGCTTCCGCCGCATTTCCCAGAATCTTCCCCGAGATCCTTTCCGGGTCATAAGCTATCTCTTCAAACGCCAGAGACTTAACGCCGTTTTTCATGTCCCGGAGCATCCTTCGGTTCATAGCCGTCCCCGAGGCGTAAAGCTCAAGGCAGCCGTTCGCCCCGCAGTTGCAGGGAATCCCATTGATATCTATGGACATATGCCCCAGCTCCCCGGCTGAACCTGTAAAGCCGCGGTATACCTCGCCGTTTATGACTATACCGCCTCCGCAGCCGGTACTCACCGTCATATAGACAACGCTGGATGCCCCCTCTGCCACTCCGAGACGCTGCTCCGCAAGCGCTCCCAGATTTCCGTCATTATCCAGCCTTACCGGTACGCCGAATTCCTTCTCAAGCTTCGGTCCTAACGGGAAATCCTTCCACCCCATAAGAGGCACATTTATTATCACGCCGGTATTATAGTCGAGGGGTCCCGGAGCCGCAGCGCCTATCCCTTTTAAGCCTGCCGCTTCTACGCCGGTTTTTTCAAGTACCTCTCTGCCTACTGAAACGGTATTGTCAAAAACCGCATCGCAGCCCTCATAGGTCTTCGAGGGAGCCACGATGAAAAGATCCTTAACAGGCCTGCCCTCTTCTGAAAAAAGAGCTCCGGTAGTCTTCGTACCGCCTATATCCAAGATCAGATAATATCCCATTGTCCCTTAATTCTGCGCTTTCTTCTGTGCCATATCCAATACAACGGCCAGGATGATGATACAGCCTATGACCACATTCTGCCAGTAAGAATAAATCTGCAGAAGATCCATACCTGTCTTTATGACCGCTATAACCGCGCAGCCGAACATCGCGCGCGCTACGGAGCCGGAACCGCCCGAAAGAGATGTTCCGCCAAGTACCGTTGACGCTATCGCGAACATCTCATACGTATTACCGGCATTGGGCTGACCGTTCTGCAGCTTTGACGCTATGCAGACACCGCAGAGCCCGGCGGTAACGCCGCACAGAACATGGCTTATGAGAGTGACCTTGCGCACATTTATACCGCTTAAATGGGCCACACTCTTATTACTTCCGACCGCGAATACATGGCGGCCGAAAACGGTCTGCGAAAGCAAAATATGCATTGCCGCGACGACTATCACAGTAAAGATAACGATTACGGGAATCGCGCCGTTTGGCATGCTCTCCGTAGGAAGTACTCTGCTTGCGCCCAGAAAAGCGAAATTATCGGCAAGCCCGTAGACCGGCTGCCCTCCGGTCATGATAAAGGCCACTCCCCGCAGGGCCGTCATGGTTGACAGAGTACATATCATAGGGATAACGTCGAGGTATGCGATAAGCGTTCCGTTCAGGAGACCGCAGAGACCGCCGACCACTATTCCGACAACGATCAGCAGGATTATGGCAAAGGGTATGCTCATATTCGGGAACATCAGACCCGCATATGCCGCGATGATACCCGCCACTCCGGCGATCGACCCTACAGAAATATCGATACCGCCAAGAATGATAACATAGGTAAGACCGGAGGCCAGAAGCGCGTTCGTACACATCTGCGACAGGATATTACTTATGTTCCGGGAACTGAAAAACGTTTTGCTCGCGATACCGAAACCGATACACAACAGGACCAGTACAACAACAACTATGTTTTCACTGATCATCTTTCTTACTTTTGCATTATTCATCTGTTTCCTCCTCTGGCCTAAGACGCTTCCGTCGTGATACTTGCAAGCCCAATTAAAGACTGTTCGTTTATCTCGCCTTCAAAAAGCTCTCCGCTTATGCGGCCCTCCCGCATAACTAAAACTCTGTCCGCAACGCCGATTATCTCCGGCATTTCAGAAGATATCATGATGATCGCGCCCCCGGCTTCGACAAAATCGTGCATCAGGGCGTAAAACTCCGACCGCGCGTTAACGTCGATACCCCTGGTGGGTTCATCCAATATCAGGATATTGGAATCAGCGGCAAGCCATTTTCCGAGGATCACCTTCTGCTGGTTACCACCGGATAAGGTATTTAAGATCGTATACATATCCGGAGCCTTTACCCTGAGCTTTTCCATATATTCTCTGGTGACCTTCTTTTCCCAGGCCTTGTTCACAAAACCAAACCTTTTCGCATGCGCGGGAAGAGAAGGCAGTGAAGTATTCTCAACTATGTTTTTGGCTAAGAGCAGACCCGTCCTTCGCCTGTCCTCCGTAACAAGCCCGATATTATGGCCTATGGCCCTGCTTGGATTCTCTATCCTGATCTCCCGCCCCTCCACAAAGATCCTTCCGCTGTCAGCCTTTGTGGCGCCAAAGACAGTCTCCATAACCTCTGTTCGGCCGGCCCCTACCAGACCTGAAAACCCGAGTATCTCCCCTGCGTAAGCCGTAAAGGAGATATCCTCGAACACTCCCTTCCTTGTCAGATGCTCAACCCTCAGCATCTCCTTCCCTCTGGTATGTTTATGCTTATTGTAATAATCGCCCATCTCACGGCCTACCATGCTGTTTACGATCTGCTTTTCCGTAACGTCCGCAACCATCATAGTGTCAACCTTGCAGCCGTCTCTGAGCACCGTAACCCGTTCACATATCATCGTCAGCTCTTTCAGCCGGTGGGTAATATAAATGAGCGTAACATTCTTTTCCTTAAGTATTTTTATCTGTGTAAAGAGCGCATCTATCTCGTGCTCCGACAGAGACGATGTAGGCTCATCCATGATAACGACCTTTGCGTTCTTCGAGATCACCTTCGCAATCTCTATCATTTGCTGCTGAGCAGCGTTCAGAAGGCCCGCGACCTCGGTCGCTTTAAGATTTACCTTCATAAAATCCAGTATATCCTGAGTCTCCTTATTCATCTTCGCTTTATCTAAAAGTCCGTTCTTTTTCCTTATCTCTCTCCCCAGCCATACGTTCTCGGCTACAGTCAGATCCTTCGCAATGCTTAACTCCTGATGGATTACAGCAATACCGGCATTGATCGCCTGTCCCGGATTTGTAAAGTCAACCGGTTTTCCTTCGTATATCACCTGTCCTTCCGTCGGCGTATATACTCCGGATATGATCTTTATCAGAGTCGATTTTCCTGCTCCGTTCTCTCCAACGAGGGTATGCACTTCACCGGGATAGAAATCTATGGATACGTCAGTCAGGGCCTTCACTCCGGGAAAAACCTTACTGATATTTTTTACCTGTAGGATCGGTTCCATATTAATCCTCTCTTTCGATACTTTTTTAAAGCCGCCCGAACAGGTATCTGCCCGCCCGGACGGCTTTCACCAGCTACTCGATCGTATTCCCGTGATCAGTCAGCGGCATTCTCTGCTGTGATGATATAAGGAGCGATGAATATCTTCTTATCAGTAACCGTTCCCTCGGTCATAAACTGGATCATCTCGTCAACGATCCTTGCGCCGATCTCCTTGGGATTCTGGGAAATCTCGGATACCCAGTATTTTCCTGTATCAGGGCTTAAGATAGCTTCCTTTGCTTCCGGATTGCCGTCAAATCCGATGATAAGGCAGTCAGAGCCCGCCGCCTTGATAGCAGCCAGAGCGCCGGTAGCCGCAGGATCACCAACCGTGAATACAGCCTTTACTTCGGGATTCGTCGTAAGGATGTTTGTCATGATCTTCTCAGCTTCGTTCGCGTCTCCCTTGTAATCATAACCGGTAAGAACGTTTCTGTCAGCTCCCTCAAGAACCTCAAGACAGCCGTCCTCTCTGTCCTTGCAGGAAGAAGCCGTAGGATAACCGATGATAGCAACCGTATCGCCGTCAGCTGTCAGACGGATAAGTTCCTGTCCGCCAAGGCGTCCGCCCTCTAAGTTATCCGTTCCAACGAAGCAGTTGATTGCGTCAGACTCAGAGGTACAGTCGAAGGTGAACATCTTAACGCCGTCAGCATCCGCGTTCTCAATGGCGGGCTTAACGCCTGCAGCATCGTTACAGGCAAGCGCTATGGCATTGCAGCCGTCAGCTGTAAGAGTCTCAACCTTCTGCGTTGCGATAACGGGATCAAGGCTTGCATCCAGAACCGTGTACTGGTCGCTGGAAAGACCCTTGGCTTCGCACTCAGCTTCAATACCGTCACGGATCAGCTGATAGAAGGTATGCTCAAAGGAGCCTACTACAAAACCGAACTTCAGTGACGAAAGATCAGCCCCGCCCGCATCCGTAGCTGCGGCTTCCTCTGCGGGAGCGGCTTCTTCAGTTTTTGCTTCGGCCGCGGGTGCAGTAGCCGTAGTAGCAGGAACGCCTGCGCAAGCCGCAAGCGAGAGAGCCGTTGCCACTGACAATCCCAGTGCTAAAATCTTTTTTACCATTTTTTTTCCTCCTTTTTTCTGCCCGTTACCCGGGCTGTTTTGTAGAATCTATAATTCAGCTTTCGCTAAACTATCCATCTGTGCCGATTACGAATCATTATCTGTTAATAAGCAGCGGGCGGATATTCCGTACACAGAAGCCTGTAGGCGGGCTCGTCTTCTTCAATGGTTGGAAAGCGTCCCAAAGGTTCCTTGAAACGGTTATCCGTGTCGTCATCATTGCACATCGAAACCTCTCCTATAAGCGCCGGGCCACCCTCCGGAATAATAAACTCATGGTAAAGATAAGGATAGAGAGTAAAACTCTCTCCGGGCTTTAAAACCGCCTCGGAACCGGCGGGCAACCTGTACTGCCTTCCGTCCTTCATGATAAGTACATCGGTATCTTCGAATTCCTCCGTGTCTTTATTGGCATTGTAGAACTTGAAAACAATATCGTTTCCTCCCCTGTTAATTATATCCTCCATCTTGTTCCAATGAAAGTGCATGGGAGAGATCTGACCCGAATCACACATCATAATCTTTTCCGCATAGGGCTTTTTATACTTATCCGGCATTTTTACATTGCCGTTTCGGATCGTTATGAGCGCCAGTCCCAGGGTATCAAAATGTCCCTCGCCGTAGTCAGTTACATCCCAGCCAAGCTTGTTGTCTCTGATCTCGTCATACTCATGTCCCTTAGTCCTCCACTCTTCGGGGGTAAAGCTTAAATAGGGCGGAAGCGCGAACCTATACTCCTCAAGAAGCGCCTCAAACTTTTTGATAACCGCATTGATCTCTGATCTCTTCATAATAATCCTCCTGCGCCGGTTTCTCTATTTTAATTCCTGTATCCTTTTTTTTGCCTTCTCTATCTCTTCCGTGCCATCTAACACCGTAAATCTCAGGGTATTGGTTTCTTTTTCAAAAGGGCCCAGCTTGTGAAGATTTCCGTTCTTCAAATGGTATTCGCGGTTATAGGGAGTAACGTTGGCAGGCTCTAACCCCACCACATAATCTCCGGAAACGATGGACTTCCACTCCACAAACCAGGGAAGATTCTTTTTATTAAATTCTATCAGCAGGCCTACGGAATACTTATTGTTGACCATTAAAGCCAGGGTATTCAGATCACTGTCGGCTTTCAGCCTGTGATAGAAAACGTACTCCCGGGCATTGTCTTCAGGCGGCTCCATGATATTCCATTTATCCTTATGCTGCTCTGAAAACTCCTCTCTTCCTCTCACCTCCGTCGTCGGCAGAAAGATCTCACAGTTTTCATCAAGGAAAGGATATCCCATATTGCAATGGTACATCAGTATAAGAGGTTCCGGTCGGAAGGTCTGGTTTTCGATCTCATCGGTCACCAGAATACTGTTGGTTCCGAGCTCGCTCTCTACCCTGCGCCGTAACACCATATTCTCCCCGAAGAGCTCCGCCTCCCTGATCTCCGCCGAAAGAACAGCCTTTATCCCGTCTTCCCGGACAATCACGTCAGCCGAACAATGCTCCGCGGGAGATGTACGCATCCTGCCGTGCATAGGATAATCTCTGCCGTCGATATTGCAGGGTGCGCAGATATTTTCAAAGCCGCAGGTAAAGAAAAGTCCGCACATAATGCTTCGCTGCGCTTCACCTCCCGCCGTATCCCAGGCATTCCTGCCGATAAGACCGGGCTTTGATAAAAATGTCATGTTCATTCCCTTATAGGAAAGATCAGAAACGTCCAGGCATTTATCAGCCATGGCATGGAAGGTGATGTCCCCGCATTTTACTTCGTAGGCGTTCATCCCTTCGCTCCGTCCCTCCTGATACCTCACGGGCCTGGCATAGATCAGCTGCTGCAGATTTCCTGTGTATCTGAAAAGCTCCTGTTTTGATTTTTCCATAATCTGTCCCCTATCCCTGTTATTCCAGGTTTGCGTGATGACGCCAAAGCGCCTTCATATCTATTTTTCTTTCATCTATGATCATCTTTGCGATAATATCTCCCAGAAGATACAGACTCTGCTCAAACAGGGAGGTCATAGGCTGCGCGGAATCTATTTCATCATCCAGATAATTTTTGGTCCGGACCGGGAGTCTGACCATGAAATCCGCCACCTCCTTCATCGGTCCGTTGGCATCGGACCCGATATGCACTATTTTCGCACCAAGGGTTTTTGCCTTCTTCGCTATTCCCAGAGGAAAAATCGTAGCCCCGCTTCCCGAACCTACAATGAGCAGGTCCTCTGTCGTGATGGCCGGCTCAGTGATCTCTCCGACATAATGGATGGATATTCCAAGATGGGCCAGACGCTTGCAGACAGCCTGAAGGGACAGCATCACGCGCCCTACTCCCACCACAAATACCTGCTTTGCCGAAAGGATCTCCGAAACAAGTCTTTCCACCGACTCCGGATCGATGGAGCTTAAAGCCGTCTCTATCTCATCTAAAACAAGCCTTCTGGTATCGGCATAGTTCTCGCTGTAATATCCCATAGCTTCAGGCACCCGCCTTTCTGTTCAGCCTGTCTTCCGTTTCCTTTAAACGTCTGAGGCTGCCTTCTATGTCATCCTTATGTATACAGGTGCTTCCGACAGCAAAGATATTCGCGAAAGCCCCTTCACCAAACTCCCTTATATTTTCCTCGGAAATTCTGCCATCAAGGACTATCTTCGTATCAAGGCACCGACTCCTTATCATTTCACTTAGCTCTCTTACCTTACGGGAAGCGTAGGGCACCTGGCCTTCTCCCGCAATCTGGGCATAGCCGGGATTAATCAGCATCAAAAGCACGCTGTCGCATTTTTCCAGTACGTACTCCAGGACATTAAGCGGAGTCGCTGGCTTTAAGGCCACTCCAGCTCGGACTCCGCGGTTATGTATGTAGTTCAGCAGTCCGTCTATATGAAGCGCTGTTTCCGCATGAAAGCATATCTGGGAAACTCCGGCATCCAGAAGCTCATCCACAAAAAACTGAGGAGCCGTCGTCATAACATGCGCCTCAAATTCCAGCTCGGTCTTGCGTCTCAAATGCTTTACGGCATCTAAGCCCAAAGGCATGCTGGGAGAAAAGTGGCCGTCGAGAATATCAATATGCACCATCTCAAGACCGCTGTCCTCAATAAGCCTTACCGCTTTTGTCATCTCACTGAGATCAAACGTGATGAGCGAGGGTGAGATCAAAAACTGTTTTTCCCAGACCACTCTCTTCATAGCTTTCCGAACTCCTTACGGAAAGCTTCTATTTCCGCCCTGTTCGGAAGCGAGGAAATGGCCCCCTTGGCGCGTACGCACAGCGATCCGCTTATATTCCCGTAATCAAGCGCATCCTTCAGATAGCCTTCGCCTATATCCTCTGCCTTTGCCGCGCCGAGTATCAGGAGTCTGGACAGAAAGCCGCCCCAGAATGCATCGCCGGCTCCTGTCGTATCAGCAATTTTATCCTTCTCCACCCCATAGCCGGGATGTCTTATACTTCCTCCGTTAAAAAAGCACTCGGCTCCGTCCGCGCCTAAGGTCTCAACGATCACGGTAAGCTGCTTGTCCTTCATAAGCTGCGGTATGGCAGTCCTTCCGCCGATCATATCAATCTCTTCATCCGATACCTTTAACAAGTCCACATAGGGCAGGATACCCATAACCTCCCTTGCGCACCTGTCCCTGTCATCCTTCCAGGCTACGTTCCGGTAGTTGATGTCAAAGCTTACAAGCTTTCCAAGCCCGTGCGCTGTCTTAAGGGTATATATCGTCGCTTCCCTTGCGTTTCCTTCCGAAAGGGAGAAAGAGCCGCCATGTACAAGCTTCGTATCCAGAAGCAGATCCCTGCTGATCTCAGAGCTCTCAAGCATCATATCCGCTCCGGGCTTTCTGCTGAAGGTAAAGCTTCTCTCACCATTTTCATCGAGAGATACAAAGGCCATGGTCGTGATCGCTTTATCTGTCATCCGGGGACATAACGCCTCCACACCCTCCTCTTTCAGGGTATTTAACAAAAACCTCCCAAAGTCGTCAGCTCCGACCTTGCAGTAGATACCGGATTTCAGTCCGTTTCTTACAGCAGCGATAGCCACATTCGCGGGAGCTCCCCCCGCGTTCCTGATATAACTGCCTTTTTCCTGTCCGGGAAGAAAATCTATAACCATTTCCCCGATAGAAACTACATCGTACATTTTATTTCTCCATAACGGAATGTATGGTTTCTCGTCATTCTTATACAATATTACCACTGCTATACTGTAAAGTCAAAATATTATTTGCTCTTTTCACTAAAAACCTCTGATAATCTTTCTGTTTTTTGTGCAAAAGAACGAATAATCGTAACTGCCCAGTCAGCCGCTCGCAGACTTGCGAGTGGCGTATCAATAAAGTAGCAGGACCAAGCAGCCGGGCGCGCAGCCCATGGTTGCGTAGCAACCAACGGGGCATTTCCAATGCGCAAGCTGCCCCGGCTGCCGTATCTGCCCAGGGTAACTGGGCAGATACGAATGATCCTTAACCATCGATCATCGTTGTTATGGTTTCCGGCGAAATATCCCCCTCCATAGGTCCGAAGGCCGCCGCATTCAACGCGCCTGCTGCTGAAGCTGTTTTAAGCGCCTGCAAAAGAGGGATATCCTGTACCAGGCTTGCAAGGAAAGCACCGTCAAAACAGTCCCCCGCTCCCGTCGGATCCGCCTGCTCTACCTTGTATACAGGACAGCTGACTGATTCTCCATCCTTTGTGAATAACGTGCTGCCTCTGGATCCGTCCTTCATGACGACCATCTTCATCTTCGGGTAGGTAAAGCACTTTCTGACCGCAGAAGCCACATCCGTCTGCCCTGTAAAAGTCAGAAGCTCCTCCCTTCCCGGAAGAAAGATCGACGCAGAGGTAAGTACCTCCTCAAGTATCCTGTCCAGATCTCCGTTTCCCTTAAGCTCTGTCCTGATATTAGGATCGAAGGAAATATCCGCGCCCTTCTCCTCAAAAATATGCATGGTCTTTAATATCTCGTCCGCGAACTCTTTCTTTGCCATAAGTGAGCAGCCCATGATATGCATAAACTTAACATACTCAAAGTCGTCCTTTCCCGGAGCCTTCGCCTCCACCGCGGGAGTATTCCCCATATGGAAGAGGAATTTTCTCGAACCGTCCGAAAAATATGTAACAAAGGCGCAGCCTGTGGATACAGTTTTATTTACAATCACATGACTCGTATCTATCTTAAGCTCTTTCATCCTGTCCAGTATGCACTTCCCAAAATCATCGTCTCCGACCCCGCTGATCAAAGCAACTCTGCTGCCAAGCCTGGCTGCGGCGCTTGCGCAGATAGCGGGGGCCCCGCTTGGGAATGGTCCCCTGAAAAGTCCCTCCTTATACAGCTCCTCCCCCTCCTTATCCCTCATGATCTCAACAATAGCTTCACCCATTATAAGAATATCCGTCATACCTTCTCCTTTCCGCGATTTATACTCAATAACGTAAATAACTGCCGATACATAAAACGTATAACGAGTGAACGCGCTCATCAGGAACAGTTAAAACGGCAGTTAATTGCGTTCACGAGTATACAAGTCTGTGTTGAACTATTGATACTATAATATCGTATCTGCCCAGTTACCCTGGGCAGATACGGCAGCCGGGGCAGCTTACGCATTGGAAATGCCCCGTTGGTTGCTACGCAACCATGGGCTGCGCGCCCGGCTGCTTGGCCCTGCTGCTTTATTGGTACGCCACTCGCAAGTCTGCGAGCGGCTGACTGGGCAGTTACATAATATCACTGATCATAGCCGGGATAAAGCAGGAATCGAAAAACCCCGGGTGCTTCTTCACCCGGGGTCCATCACTATGATCCACTATTCCTGCGATACCGGAGGGGTCTGGTATAACATACGTTCCAACCAAACTTTCTCGTTTTCCAAAAATGCTATTGTTTCGGTTGCGTTTTCCTTTCTTGCAAGTTTTAATGCATCTTCAATTGTCTTCAGTTCCCGCAGCAAAGTAACATTTAATTCCTTCTCACCTGGCATAATCTCTTTCTCCTTTCAGACAAAAAGCAATTCTGTTTTACGCATCCTCTCCCTCAAGTACCTCCTCGCTCTCGGCGGGGGCTTCCGCTCCCTCTTCTTCCGAAGAATAAACGTCAACGGTTTCCTCCTCGTCCGAGGCAGGTTCCTCTGAGGTATCCTCCTCCTGCACTTCTTCCGGCTTCGGTCTCGAAGCATCCGCGATACTGGTATCCAGAATCACGTCACGGTAACGTCTCATACCGGTTCCCGCAGGGATCGGCTTACCGATGATAACGTTCTCCTTAAGTCCGATCAGAGGATCGACTTTACCCTTGATCGCAGCCTCCGTCAGTACCTTCGTCGTCTCCTGGAAGGAAGCGGCCGACAGGAAGGAATTCGTCGCAAGAGCGGCCTTCGTAATACCGAGCATGATCTGCTTACCGTCCGCAGGCTTCTTGCCCTCGGCGATCAGCTTCTCGTTCATATCCTCATACTCCAAAAGATCCACGAACGCGCCCGGCATATACTCGGAATCGCCGTTGTCCTCGATCTTGACCTTCTTAAGCATCTGACGGACGATGACCTCGATATGCTTATCGTTGATATCAACACCCTGGATACGGTAAACCTTCTGTACCTCGCTGATCATATAATCCTGAACCGCGTTGATCCCCTTGATCTTCAGGATATCATGCGGATTTACGGAACCGTCGGTCAGCGGATCTCCAGCCTCGATATCGATCCCCTCGGGATTATCCTCGATCTTTGCCGTAACCCTTGAGCCGAAGGGGATCAGATAGCGTTTTGCCTCTCCGGTCTCAGCGTTTGTTACAACGACTTCTTTCTTCTTCTTTGTATCCTCTAATACGGCGTGCCCCGGGATCTCCGAAATGATCGCAAGTCCCTTCGGCTTTCTGGCCTCGAAAAGCTCCTCGACACGGGGAAGACCCTGTGTGATATCGTCACCGGCGATACCGCCTACGTGGAAGGTCCGCATCGTCAGCTGCGTACCCGGCTCACCGATGGACTGCGCCGCGATGATACCGACAGCCTCACCGACCTGAACCATCTCACCGGTCGCCATATTCGCGCCGTAGCACTTGGAGCAGATACCGTTATGGCAGCGGCAGGTCAGGATCGTACGAATCTTTACACCCCTGGTATCCGGGTTGTCAATGATCGCTCCGTCCTCATCCTCGATCATAAACGGAACACCGTTCTCATCGACACCCTTTGAAAGCACAAGATCCGCTCTTCTGGGGGTGATCATATGATTCTTCTTAACAAGAACATTCCCTTCCGCATCCAGAATATCCAGACAGGTATATCTTCCGAGAATACGATCCCGTAAGGTCTCGATCTTCTCCTTGCCGTTTAAGAACGCCTTGACGTACATTCCGGCAAGTTCAAGTTCTTCCTGACCTTCGAGACAATCCTGCTCCCTGATAATCAGCTCCTGGGAAACATCTACCAGACGCCTGGTCAGATAACCCGAGTCCGCCGTACGAAGCGCCGTATCGGACAGTCCCTTTCTGGCTCCGTGGGCTGACATAAAGTATTCCAGAACGTCCAGACCCTCACGGAAGTTTGACTTGATGGGCAGCTCAATCGTACGACCGGTCGTATCCGCCATCAGGCCTCGCATACCCGCAAGCTGCTTGATCTGCGCGTTGGAACCACGGGCTCCGGAGTCTGACATCATATAGATATTGTTATATTTATCAAGTCCCTTGATCAGAACCTCGGTCAGCTTCTCATCGGTAACGTGCCAGGTATCGATAACGCCCTTGTAACGCTCCTGCTCGGTCAGCAGACCCTTTCTGAAGTTCCTCGAAATCTGGTCCACCTGATTCTGGGCCTTTTCCAGAAGCTCCGACTTCTCCTCCGGAACGGTCATATCCGAGATCGAAACCGTCATGGCCGACTGGGTCGAATACTTATAACCCATGGCCTTGATATCATCCAGTACTTCGGCTGTCTTTGTCGCGCCATGAATATTGATGACCCGCTCCAGAATCTGCTTTAAGTGCTTCTTGCCGACATGGAAGTCGATCTCCGGCTTCAGGAAATTCTCCGGATTTTCTCTGTCCACAAAGCCCAGATCCTGCGGTAAGATCTCATTAAAGATCATTCGTCCGAGGGTCGTATTGATCATACCGGAAACGATCCTGCCCTCGCTGTCCTTCTTCTCGACACGGACGTTGATTCTCTGGTGCAGCGTGATATCGCCGTTCTCGTAAGCTAAGATCGCCTGATTCATGGAATGGAAGTATCTTCCCAGCAGATCCACGAACTGGCAGATGACCCACCGGTCACGCTCAGGATCCACGCAGACTTTGATAAAGGTATTCGGCGTCAGACGAACGGGAGACAGCTTCTCCTTCTTCTTATCATCCGCCTCCGTATAGGTCCTGTAGGCCTCAACCGCCTCGTCCACCGTATTATAGGAGAGCGTTACCTCTTCCTTAAAATCCGGATCCGTCGAATAGTCGCGGTACTTGTTCATAGTCAGGTAATAGATCCCAAGGACCATATCCTGCGAGGGAACCGCAACCGGTCCGCCGTCCGAAGGCTTTAACAGGTTATTCGGGGACAGCAGAAGGAATCTGCACTCCGACTGCGCCTCTACCGAAAGCGGAAGATGGACTGCCATCTGGTCTCCGTCGAAGTCCGCGTTATAAGCGGTACAAACCAACGGATGGAGCTTGATCGCCTTACCCTCAACCAGGATCGGCTCGAAGGCCTGGATCCCCAGTCTGTGCAGCGTAGGCGCACGGTTTAACATCACCGGATGCTCCTTGATAACATCCTCGAGTACATCCCAGACCTCGGGACGAAGTCTCTCGACCATCTTCTTCGCGTTTTTAATATTATGGGAGGTCCCGTTTGCCACAAGCTCCTTCATAACGAAGGGCTTAAACAGCTCGATCGCCATTTCCTTGGGCAGACCGCACTGATAGATCTTCAGCTCCGGACCTACGACGATAACCGAACGTCCCGAATAGTCCACTCGCTTTCCCAGCAGGTTCTGACGGAAACGTCCCGATTTTCCCTTTAACATATCCGAAAGCGACTTCAAGGCACGGTTTCCGGGACCCGTAACGGGTCTTCCTCTTCTGCCGTTGTCGATCAGGGCATCTACCGCCTCCTGAAGCATACGCTTTTCGTTTCTTACGATAATATCCGGCGCCCCAAGATCCAAAAGTCTCTTGAGACGGTTATTTCTGTTGATGATCCTTCGATAGAGGTCGTTCAGATCCGACGTCGCGAAACGTCCGCCGTCTAACTGTACCATAGGACGAAGATCGGGCGGAATTACGGGGATCACATCCATGATCATCCACTCCGGCATATTCCCGGAGCTCCGAAACGCCTCGACTACCTCCAGTCTCTTTATGATCTTCGCACGCTTCTGGCCGTTGGCGTTTTCAAGCTCCTCGCGAAGCTCTGCCGCCTCTTCGTCAAGGTCGATGGCCACTAACAGTTCCTTGATCGCCTCCGCGCCCATTCCGACACGAAAATCTCTGCCCCATTCGTTATAGGCCCTCTGGTATTCCTGCTCGGTCAGGATCTGCTTGTACTTCAGATCCGTCTCGCCGGGATCCATAACGATATAGTTCGCGAAATACAACACCTTTTCGAGATTCCTCGGAGAGATATCGAGGATCAGGCCCATTCTGCTGGGAATCCCCTTGAAATACCAGATATGGGAAACCGGGGCCGCAAGCTCGATATGGCCCATCCGCTCTCTCCGGACAGATGCCTTTGTTACCTCAACGCCGCAGCGGTCGCAGATCACGCCCTTATAGCGGATCTTCTTATACTTTCCGCAGTGGCACTCCCAGTCCTTGCTGGGTCCGAAGATCCTTTCACAGAACAGTCCGTCCTTTTCGGGCTTTAGAGTCCTGTAATTAATCGTTTCAGGCTTTTTGACCTCTCCCCTCGACCATTCCCTGATCTTTTCGGGCGAAGCAAGCCCAATCCTAATCGCGTCGAAGGTAAGCGGTTCGTAAACGTCTTTGTTATTTTCAGCCATTCTCTGCTCCTTTACCATCAGTCTTCATAATCCGCGTTTTCAAGATCCAGATCGCCCTCGGGGAAATCCTCCTCTAAAGCCTCCGGGAATCCGTCTTCAGGGAATTCAGGCTCCGGATAATCCTCCTCGGCGCTGTCTCCGTTATCATCATAATCGTTATCGTAGTCGTCATTCTCAGGTTCGACGTTATTTAACTCACCGCCTGAGAATTCCTGCTCAGTATAGCCTTCCCGCTTGAAAGACTCGCCGCCCCTGCTGTACTTTCTGGAATCTTCCTCAAGGATCGAGCGGAAATCCGTATCGCCGTAATCAACGGTTTCTCCGATCTCAACCTCGCTGTTGTCCGCACGAAGGACTCTGACATCAAGGCCCAAGGACTGCAGCTCTTTCAGAAGAACCTTGAAGGATTCAGGAATTCCGCTGTCAGGGATATTGTCGCCCTTAATGATCGCCTCGTAGGTCTTGACACGCCCGATAACGTCATCCGACTTCACGGTCAAAATCTCCTGCAGCGTATAGGAAGCACCGTAGGCTTCAAGCGCCCATACCTCCATCTCTCCGAAACGCTGTCCGCCAAACTGCGCCTTACCGCCGAGAGGCTGCTGCGTAACAAGGGAGTACGGGCCGGTCGAACGGGCATGGATCTTATCGTCGACCAGATGGTGGAGCTTGAGGTAATGCATATGTCCGATGGTTACAGGATTGTCGAAATACTCTCCCGTCCTTCCGTCTCTCAGCCTTACCTTTCCGTCTCTGCTGATCGGAACGCCCTTCCAGAGCGCTCTGTGTTCTCTGTTACTCGAAAGAAAGTTATAAACCTCTCCCGCAAGCTCTTCCTTGTGAAGTCCGCTGAAGGTCGGTCCATCCGGATCAACGTTCGGATCCCTCTCCGCTTCCTTCTTCGCTTCCTCCTCATCGAAGGGAAGATTTACATAGTCGTTTGCAAGCTCCAGGGTACTTACGATATCATCCTCGTCCGCTCCGTCAAATACCGGAGTCGCAACGTCGAAGCCCAGAGCCTTTGCCGCAAGCGACAGGTGGATCTCAAGGACCTGCCCGATATTCATTCGGGACGGAACACCCAGAGGATTCAGAACGATATCCACGGGACGGCCGTTCGGAAGATACGGCATATCCTCCACCGGCAGAACTCTTGATACAACACCCTTGTTTCCATGACGGCCAGCCATCTTATCGCCGACCGAAATCTTTCTCTTCTGCGCAATATATATTCTTACGGACTGATTTACTCCCGGAGGAAGCTCATCGCCGTTATCTCTTGAAAAGATCTTGGCATCTACAACGATACCGTATTCGCCATGAGGCACCTTTAAGGAGGTATCTCTTACCTCTCTGGCCTTTTCTCCGAAGATCGCCCGAAGCAGCCGCTCTTCCGCGGTAAGCTCCGTCTCTCCCTTGGGAGTTACCTTTCCGACCAGAATATCGCCGGCACGTACCTCCGCGCCGATTCGTATGATTCCTCTCTCGTCCAGATCCTTTAAAGCCTCTTCACCGACACCGGGAACGTCTCTCGTTATCTCCTCAGGACCGAGCTTTGTATCTCTGGCCTCGGATTCGTGCTCCTCGATATGGACCGAGGTATAGACATCGTCCTGTACCAGACGCTCACTCAGAAGTACCGCGTCCTCGTAGTTATAGCCCTCCCAGGTCATAAACGCGATCAGAGGATTCTTCCCTAAGGACAACTCTCCGCCGCAGGTCGAGGGTCCGTCCGCGATAACGTCTCCCGCCTCGAAATGCTCACCCGGCTCGACGATCGGCTTCTGATTATAGCAGTTGCTCTGGTTGCTTCGCATAAACTTCGAAAGCCGGTAAATCTCCCTGGTTCCGTCGTCATTCGTCACGCTGATCTCGCTGCTGGTGGCGTAATTTACGGTTCCGGACTTTCTCGCTACTACACAGACGCCGGAGTCTACCGCTGCCTTCGGCTCCATTCCCGTTCCTACAACCGGAGCCTCGGTCGTAAGCAGAGGCACCGCCTGGCGCTGCATGTTCGAGCCCATCAGGGCGCGGTTCGCGTCATCATTCTCCAAAAACGGAATCAGCGCCGTAGCGACGGAGAATACCATCTTCGGAGAAACGTCCATATATTCAAACATGGATTTATCATATTCGGAGGTCTCATCCTTGAAACGGCCCGCGACCATACGGCGGAGGAAATGCCCCTCATCATCGATGGGCTCGTTCGCCTGGGCGACGTGGTAGTTATCCTCCTCGTCCGCCGTCATATAGACAACCTCGTCCGTAACCACCGGATTTTCCGGATCGGAGTGGTCGATCTTCCGATAGGGAGCCTCGACAAAGCCGTATTCATTGATCCGCGCGTAGCACGCAAGGGAGTTGATCAGACCGATGTTCGGACCTTCCGGGGTCTCAATCGGACACATTCTTCCGTAATGGGAGTAGTGTACGTCTCGAACCTCGAATCCGGCACGATCCCTGGAAAGACCACCGGGTCCCAGAGCAGAAAGCCTTCTCTTATGCGTCAGCTCTCCTAACGGATTGTTCTGATCCATAAACTGAGACAGCTGGGAGGATCCGAAGAACTCCTTAACCGCTGCCGTGACCGGCTTGATATTGATCAGGGCCTGCGGGGAGATCCCCTCCAGATCCTGGGTCGTCATACGTTCTCTTACGACACGCTCTAATCTCGAAAGACCGATCCGGTACTGGTTCTGCAAAAGCTCACCCACCGCGCGGATCCTTCTGTTTCCGAGATGGTCGATATCGTCGTCATATCCGATCCCGTACTCAAGATGCATATTATAATTTATAGAAGCAATGATATCTTCTTTTGTAATATGCTTGGGAACCAGATCGTGCACTCTCTGCCTTAAGGCCTCGGAAAGCTCCTCCTCGTTTTCTCCGAACTCATCGAGGATCTCCTTCAGTACCGGATAGTAGACCTTCTCCGTAATGCCGAATTCCTTCGGATTACAGTCAACAAACGCGCGAAGATCGACCATCATATTCGAAAGGACCTTGACGTTTCGCTCCTCGGTCTGGATAAAGACATAGGGGATCGCCGCATTCTGGATCGCCTCCGCCTTATCTCCCGTCAGCTTTTCGCCGGCACTTGCCAGGATCTCTCCGGTTTCCTGATTTACAACATCCTCCGCCAGCACCTGATTCTTCAGACGCATCTTGAAGGATAGCTTCTTATTAAATTTATATCTTCCGACTCTGGCCAGATCATAACGCCTGGGGTCGAAGAACATGGCATTTATAAGGCTCTCCGCGCTCTCTACGGTCAGAGGCTCGCCGGGACGAATCTTTTTATACAGCTCAAGCAGACCCTCCTGATAATTTGTCGCCACATCCTTGGTAAAGGACGCAAGGATCTTCGGCTCATCCCCGAAGAGCTCCAGGATCTCCTGATTGCTTCCGATCCCGAGGGAACGAATTAAGACCGTTACGGGAACCTTTCTCGTCCTGTCTACACGCACAAAGAACACGTCGTTCGAGTCTGTTTCATACTCCAACCACGCGCCTCTGTTGGGAATTACCGTCGAAGAAAACAGCTTTTTACCGAATTTATCACGGCTGATCGCATAGTAGATGCCGGGGGATCTTACGAGCTGGCTTACGATGACACGCTCCGCTCCGTTGATCACAAAGGTCCCGGTTTCCGTCATTAACGGGAGATCACCCATGAAAATATCGTGGCTGATGATTGTTCCGCTTTCCTTATTATAAAGCCTTACATTGACCTTCAAGGGAGCGGCGTAAGTAGCGTCTCTGTCTTTGCACTCCTCGATCGAGTACTTCACGTCATCCCGGCAGAGCTTGAAATCCACAAACTCTAAGCTCAGATGTCCGTTGTAGTCCGTGATCGGAGAAATGTCATCAAATACTTCCTTCAGACCTTCATCCAAAAACCACTGGTAAGAATTCTTCTGAACCTCGATCAGATTCGGTATATCCAGTACCTCCTTCTGTCTCGAAAAGCTCATCCGGGTATTCTTTCCAGCGGAAGTGGGACGTATCCTGTTCTTTTCCATCGACGTTTCACCCCTGTTAGCACTTATTTTTCGCATCTGCCCAGTCACGCCTGGGCAGATGCGCGGCGGACGTTGCTTGCGCATCGGAAAACGTCCGCCGCCGGCCCCGAATCTTTTGTTGGCACGCCACCCGCAAGTCTGCGGATGGCTGACTGAGCAGTTACTATCTTTCTTCTGCAAAACAACAGAAGAGCCTATGTTTCCAAAATAACGCATTTTATAGAATAACACAAGCTCTTCTGCAATGTCAAGAAATATTTTGTTATTATTAGTTACCATTCACGGGTCAGGTTTGGCTGACAGGAGCCGATGGGAGCTTGCTCACAAGAGGCAACTGTCAGTCAAACCTGAAACCGAGAAGCGGTCACCCCACCCACATGAGCAAAACATGTCTGCGTAAGCAGACGGTGGAGTGCGTAAGCACGGGTTTTGCGAATGGGGAGTGGGGTGACCCGTGAATGGTAATATTACTTCAGAGTAATCTTAGCTCCGACTTCCTCAAGTCTCTTCTTGATGTCCTCAGCCTCTTCCTTGGAAACACCTTCCTTAACCATCTTCGGAGCGGTATCAACTAACTCCTTGGCTTCCTTCAGTCCAAGTCCGGTGATCTCACGAACAACCTTGATAACCTTAACCTTCTCGGAACCGATCTCGGAAAGCTCAACGTCAAACTCGGTCTTCTCCTCAGCTGCTCCTGCCGCGTCGCCTGCTGCCGCCGCAACTACAACGCCCGCTGCCGCCGAAACGCCGAACTCCTCTTCACAAGCCTTAACCAGATCATTTAACTCTAAAACAGTTAATTCTTTGATCGCATCGATAATTTCTGCTGTAGATAACTTAGCCATTTGAATTTTCCTCCTGTTATTAATAAAATACTATTGTTTCGAGTTTAGAAATCTTATTCCGCCTTAGCTTCTTCCGCGGGCGCTTCAGCAGTTTCTACCGGTGCTTCCGCAGGCGCAGACTCAGCCTTAGCTTCCGCCGCAGCCCCTGCACCGCCTTTTTCAGCCAACTGATTCATAACGCGGGCAAAGTTAGCAATCGGCGACTGGATCGATCCAAGGAGCTTGGAAAGAAGCTCTTCCCTCGACGGAATACTCGCGATCGAACCCATTCCTGCCGCATCATAGTAAACGCCCTCGACAACGCCGCCCTTGATCTCGAGCTTCGGCGCGGTCTTGGCAAACTTCGCGATGATTCTCGCGGGAGCCGTCGCATCGTCCTTGCTGATGGCGATGGCCGTAGGTCCCTCAAGATGTGGTGCCAGGCTTTCAAACTCGGTATCCTTGAACGCGAAATTCATCATCGTATTCTTATATACCTTATAGACAACGCCTGCTGTCCGAAGCTGTCTTCTCAGATCCGTATCTTCGGCGACGGTCAGTCCGCGGTAATCTACACAGACGACAGACTGAGCGCCCTTCACATTTTCAGCGATCTCGTCAATGATGGGCTGTTTTAATTCAACCTTAGCCATATTGAACCTTTTACCTCCTTTATATATTCTCAAATAGTGGAGCCCTTTCGTTACCGAAAAGAGCTTCTCTCTGGAGCTTTTCTATTTCAGACCGTTTCCCGTCCAATCCAATCTCCCGCAGCAAGCTGCGGAGACTGGATCCTCGCGGCATTCGCCGGATGGACAAGCCAGCTCGTCCGCCCGGCTCATTGCTCGCGGGAATAAAAAAGCCTCGTCTCCGAAGCGGAAAGCAAGGCATACAAACAAAATCGTTTTTTATCCTTATTCTTCCTCGGCAGGTAGAGTTACCGCTTCTTCCTGACAGATGTCAGTCCAAAGGCCACTCTTTACGAGCTTACGCTCACCGGCTGTCTTCGGCGCAACGATCCGGAAAATCCTTCCGAACACCGTCTGCACTAGAAAATAGCACAGAAAAACAACGATGTCAATATTTTTTTCCCGGAAAAGCAGCATTACAGTTCTGCCATGTAAAATCGCCTTCGGCGATGGGCAGAACCCATCTCATATGCTACGTATCGGGCCGTAACTGCGCAAGTCTGCGCAGTTCGGCCGTGAATGGTAACCAGCAAGGGGCTGCCGCAAGCTTAAAGCGACAGCCCCATATCCTTCCTTCAGATCTCGTACGCTGCTTTATTGGTACGCTACACGCAAGTCCGCAAACGGCCGTCTGAGGAGTTGCCCGTATTTACTCTGTCCCGGTATCCTCGGATTTTTCATCCTCAGAAACGGCTTGATACAGGAATTTCACGGATCTGCTTCCGCCGACAGAGCTTCCCTTGACCGCCTTAATGGTGATCGTACCGATCTGTCCGTTTACTGTTTTCGTAACCGTTGTCGTATACGCGTCCGAACCCAGAGGCGTTCCGTAAACCTTAAGCGCTATGGCCCCGGAGATCACCGCCTCCTTTACGAGAACCTCCCCTTCTCCCTCGATCACAAAATCAAATTTCTTTTTAAGCTCCTCCTGCTCTGCCCTGGTTGAACTTCTTAACGTTCCAAGCTCTTTTCCGTCCCTGGACAGGACCTTGTTTTTATCCTGCTCCTTATTTGCCGCGGAAACGGTTACCGACGCGGAATTCAGCTTTGTCTGAACGATCGAGAAGGTTTTCGTAACGGACTTCTTCTCCTCCTTGACCTTGCTGCCCCATTTCACCCTCGGATACTGCGAGGCTTTCTTTCCATCCTTTTTCGCCTTCTCGGTCGTTATGAGCTTTATTACGACCCCGGGCTTCACCTTCGTCCCGGCGACGGTAGCTTTTGTATAATCGGCACCCTCTATTTTTTCGATCGTATAATCAATGTCCTTTGTCAGAACGCTCCCTCCGGCCTTTACTATAACAGGAAGCGATTCGATTTTGATCTCAGAGCCCGTATAAGGCTGATTCTTCAGCCCTGATACGCTTAAAGAGGTGACCTCCTTCGGAACGATCTCAAACGTGGTTTCTCCCGAACCTATATAATTCTTCCTGCCCGCAATGGTGACCTTTCCTGTACCGATATCCCTGTTGTTGGAATAGGCGACCTTATAATCGGAGGCCTTCAGAACGGTACCGTCCTTTAAGGTCACCGACTTGATCTGAGGCTTCACAGCCTTTCCGGTATAAGGCAGCTCAACCTTTTTCAGAAGCACCGTACAGCCTGTCAGATCTGTGATCCCTTCTCTCTCCGCTAACACGGTAAAGACTGCCGTATCCTTGTTTTCACCCGTATAATTTCCCTTGCCAAAATAAGTAACTGTAACAGGGGTATCTACCTCCGGCGCGGAAGGGATCAGTTCCGACAGCTTCTCCTTCGTATTTCCGTCTACCGTATACTTTACGGTAAAATCGTTATTATATACCAGCTGGCTGCCATCCTTGTTCGTAAGGATCAGGTACTTCTGTACCGCCTCATTAAGCCCCTCCGACCAGGTCAGATCGGGGATCGTCTCCGGCGCAGCCGCAAGCGCCTTCTTTACGATCTCAAACTCTGCTGTATTTCTACCGGGATACTGACCGATCCCCTGTACGATCACGGTCGCAAAGCCAACTTCGACGTTATCCTCATAAGTGACCGTATAATCCGTATCCTTCTTAAGAGTTACGACCTTGCCGGTCTCCGGATTTTTCACCGTTACCTTTGTCGTCGGCTCAATAGCGCTTCCGGTGCACTCGACTGTATACCTGCCGTCCTGGGTTTTCGTTAACCCCTTTCCGGAAAGCTCGATCGTAGAAAAGCTTATGGTCATATCATTCTCGTCCGAATAGATATCCAGAGCGTTGACTCCATTGGTCACTTTGATCCAGACATAGGCGTTCCTGGTCCACCCCAGGTCGCCAATCTCAAAGTAGACACTGCCGCTTTCCAGATCTTTCTTCCATTCCTCATCTTCACTGCAGCAGATGAAATACGTCTCTCCCTCGTCTCCCTCGGGGCAATAGTACACCTCTGTATACAGCTCAGAGCCTTCCTCTGCCTCCGTCTCTCCTGCTTCCGGAGCATAGTTTACGACCCATTCCACCTCGGCTGTCTCGGAATTCACATCCGCATAGCTTAAATAGCCCTCCGGCTTGTTTGCAAAATCCACACCCAGATCCGTGGCCTTCCACAGCACATTCTTTGCGTCATAGCTGCCGTCGTCCCCGATCCTTCCCTTAATAATCGCGAAATCTGCCGTTCCCTCCGGATACTCCGCGTCAAAATTGAAATTGACCTCCTTTTGCAGCTCACCTGCTTTTTTTGTCCGCGGATTATAGAACCCTCCGTAAAATTCAACGATCGAATAGTTTCCATCCCTAGGGGATTCAACGACATCTCCGTTTTCATCCAGAGCGGCAAAGGTATAGACCTCGTTACTGTCCTTGTACAGCTCATCCAGAGGCTCAATGAATTCCAGATCCCCATCGTAGGAGAACATAGGTTCCATCTCTACTGTAAAATCAGCAGCCTTCTCGTTCTCCTTTACAAACCATCCGCTGACCTCGACCATCCGGGAATCGCCCCACCGGATATCATCGTCATAATACAGATCGTCCTCCTCAATCTCATCAAGCTCGGCCCCGGAGCGCAGCGCATTCAGGTATACATTGACATTGGTTTCCTCTCCGGTCTCCTCCGTCTGCGTCTTCTCCTTCTTTTCCTTCTTTAAAAACTGCTTTAACAGATGATCCCAGATCACAGACGAGGTCCAGTAATATCCATCGGTCCCCTGCGAAAAGCCGGAGCCCATATAGCAGATGGTGGGATAGACCGTATTGCCGGCCTCTGCCCATTTGATGAATTTCCGCTGCGAAAGGCTGTAGGGGTGAAGGGACAGGGGGACAAGGGTCCCGGAGCCGTTCTCATCGACCTCCTTGCTGCCGGAATATTTTGTTTTGTAGGTTTTGGTATCCATCCAGTAATCCGCGGCACCCGAAGTTTTCTTATCATTTCCGGTCACAAAATCTCTTCCGCTGTAGCCATTCGGAGCGAGATTTACGTTATCATTAAAGCTTCCCCCGTCGTATTCATCCCCGACCTGATAGCAGTGCGCGATCTCGTGTACGACTGTCGGGAGCATATCCTTATCGGAATAGGTTATGATATTGGTAGGCTTCCCAAAGGTATAGCCCTGTCCGCTGCCGTTATCATCCTGACGATATTTTACAAAGGCCAGTATCAGATCATACCGGTCCTTTCCGTCCTTTGTCTTAGTCTGGAGCCTGCAGGCATCCTCCCAGAGCTTTTTCTGTCCATCCGCCGTAACCATATCGTACGCCTGATTTCCTTCACCGGCATCCAGCTCCTGACCCTCATGGAAGGTCACCTCCGCGATGGGATAGACATCCAGAAGATATTCCTTTAACGTATTGCAGAGCTCCGTCCAGGGCTTTGCTTCTCCCAGCGCGTTATAAAAATTATCCTCCTTACAGCTGTAGAACGCCGCCTCAGGTGCTCCGCCTTCCGCGCTGTCCGACTTCGTCGCCTTACTCCAGTACGCTTTCACGGGAACCACCAGGATATTTAACGAAGTGGTCTCATAGAAGGTCACCTTCTCTCTCTTTCCGACCTCTGTTTCCCCGTTCCTGATCGAAAAATCATAGGTGCCCTTGTCCGGACCCGTCGAAAATTCCGCTACGGCATACCAGCCCGCGTTATTGCAATCCTTATCGTACGCCTGCTTTGCCGAAAAGCTGTCTCCGGAGGCGTTCAGCTCGACCCGGCCGCTCTGTACGTCCTTTGCCTCAAGCTTATACTCTTTTATCGCATCTGCTGCCTGTGTATCCGTAAAGCTATCGGAGCCCGGTATCTTCATCATGACCGCGGTCTCTTTTTTTGCGGCAAAGCTGTTGATCAGAGTCTCATCTCCCCCTTCCTTTCCGGTATGGGAGCTCAGACCCTGATTGATCTCTATCTGCGCGACCTCGGTCGGTTGCGCAGGCTCAGTGTCCTCCTCTCCTTCCTTCAGGCTTTCTACAGTATCTGCCAAACTATCTGAAGCAACTAAGGCAGACGACACCTCACCAGGGTCTTCTGCGGTCGTCGCCGTGACTTCTGCAGACTCAAAGCCCTGCTGTTCAATAAGCTCCGCGAAAGCCTCCGGCTCCGCGCCATAAACATCAAGAGGGATCCCCCCTGATAAAAGCGCAAGGCATATCGCAAGGCACAGTCCTCTTCTTACTACCGAAGCCCTGCGTCGATTTAAAATACTCATGTTCAAACCTCCTTCTGTTCTTCAAAAAAATATCTCTCGTATGAGTCATCCGAAATCGAAAACCGAAAACTGATGACTCATCCTATGTCATTTTCAGGCTATCCTGCCATCCCGTCAAGGAATCTGGGATAATCGGAAAAAAAGTGGGGCGATCGGCTGAGAAGCGCTTGAAAAAAGATATGCCGTATGCTTTAATTTGCTGGGAAACGAATTTATTCGTTTCCCAGTGCGCCGATTGCTGAGCGCTGAAAGCGCCTTCTTTACCGCAATCGTGCGCATCGATAACTATCGTAAACGAATTTATTTAATTCGTTTACGATAGTTCTAGTTTGATCCCGTTTCTCAAAGGAAGGACCGGAACGTGGAAAGGTATTTCATCATTCTGTTTTCATATCTTCTGCTTTTTCCCGCTGTTCTGCTTTGTTATGCGCCCGTACGGGAGCATATAAGGTTTGGCCTTCGTAAGATGATCCTTCTTTCAGCGATTTTTTTCGCCGCAGTTGTACCTCTGTGCGCCCTGATCGAATACAGATTTTTTGTCTTTACCAGACCGGTATTTCTTCCTTCCATGCTGATTTTTCTTATACTCTATCATAAAACCGTTTCCATTGACCTGTCGAAAGCGCTTACGGTCTTTTCGATCGTTTCTGTCTGGCTGAGCTATTTATGCGATTTTGCCATTATGATCGATTCGAGGCTTCGCTCGGACGGACAGCCGCGAAACGACAATCTGACCCTGTCGGTCATCGAGCTGCTTCTGACCCTTGTTTTTTCTGCCTTTGCCTACTATCCTTTACGGAAATTCGGCGGTGAGCTGATATCGACCTTCCACGACCGAAGGGTCTGGTATACCGCAGTGGCGGTCTCCTGTATTTTTATCCTCATCAGCCGGTTTCTGATGCCGCTGCAATACGAAACACTGTATGTCAATCATGTGTACCGTTCCTTCACTATATCTGTGACCTCCACGTTTCTGCTGCATCTTCTGTTATGTGTGATCTTTTACTTCATCATTTCGGGAATGATCCAGACCCAAAAAGTGGAAGCCCAGAACCGATTTTACGAGCTTCGTGAGAGCCATTATCTGAAACAGCAGCGATATATCGAAGAAAACGCAAGAGTACGGCATGATTTCAAGCATACGATACGGACCCTCAGACAATTAGCGGATCAGGAGAACTATACCGCGCTGAAAAGCTTTATCGATCAGTATTATGATATGCTGCCGGAAAACGATGCCGTTTCCTTCTGTAAAAATCCCGCGATCAACGCCTTGCTGAATTACTATTACCAGCTTGCCGTTCAGGCTGGGATCGATACCAAATGGAGCATCGACATCCCTGAGGCTTCTTTGTTCAGAAATGTGGATCTGTGCAATATCATCGGCAATATCCTGGATAATGCCATCACAGCCTGCGGAAAGCTTCCTGTTGACAAGCGCTGGATCCAGCTTGCGATCACGCTTCGGCATAATACAAATCTCTATATTGTAGCGACCAACAGCTTTGACGGCAATGTCAGGCTCCACAATGACCGCTATCTCTCGACCTCGCATGACGGAAACGGGATCGGCCTGTCCTCCGTCGAATCGATCGCCGAGACCTATAACGGAGCCGCGAGCTTTTCGCATAACGATACGGAATTCTTTACAAATGTAGTTTTGTCTCTGGAAGGGAAATAGAGCTATGAATCTTGCTATTGTTGATGACAGACAGGAGGAAGCCGCAGAGGTAAAGGCTATGCTGAAAAAGTACGCGGCGCTGTATCAGCTGGAAATGGATATTACATACTTTCCATCGGCGGAAATGCTTTTAAAGAGCTTTCGCCCCCTGCTCTATACCATAATATTTATGGACATTTATATGGAGGGCTTAACGGGAATACAGGCCGCAAAGGAGCTTCGAAAGACGGACAGCTCTTTCATCCTCATCTTTCTTACCACAAGCGAGGATCACCGCGCGGACGCCTTCCACTGCCATGCTTATGATTATCTTGTAAAACCGGTTTCCGAGCAGGCTTTGTTCCAGACGATCGATGATATCCTGAGGAACCGGACCGAAACAGCTGCAAAGAGGCTTCTCTTCTCCAGCAAGCGAAGAGACTACAGTATCCCTTACGAAGAGCTCCTCTTTGTGCGAACGGAATCCTCCGGCTCCAATTACCTCGAGATCACAGACAGCGGCAACAACACCTACCGTACCAGAATGACCTTTTCTTCGGTCTACAATATCCTGAAAAACGACAAACGCTTTCTTCTGCTTCAATCCGGGGTACTGGTCAATATGGAGCACATCGTTCTGCTGAAGGACAAATGCTGTGTTTTAGATAACAAAGATCTCCTTCCCTATGCTGTGAAAAAGGAGAAGGAGATCCGTCAAATCTGGCAGAACTATATGTTTGAGCATATCAGAAATCAGGCGTTAAACAGATAAGAAGCCTGTCTGTCCGTTTATCCATCCGGTAATCTTTAAGCGATCTGCGAAAAGTCAATGGTAAAGCCCTCACAGAGCCCTACGGGGACGATATCCGTAAGTGTATGCACCTTAAGATGAAAATCCTCATCCGGAAGCCAGTAAGTAAGGACCTTTTGCTCCATCGGGTCCACGATCCAGTATTCTTTTACCCCGGCCCTTTTATATAGAGAAAGCTTTCGCAGATAATCATTGTTTGAGTTGCCGGGTGATGCCACCTCTATGATCCAGTCGGGCGCTCCGTTGATCCTCTTGTCAATGATCTCCGGGTTGCAGACGACAAAGAGATCCGGGCGAACGATCGTATCCTCCTTATCCGGGAACAGCTTTGTATCTACATCGAATAAGACTTCACAATTCTTTTTCTCTTCGCGGATATGACTTCTTATTGCCACCAGCAGCTCTCCTATCAGTCTCTGATGTTCAACCGTCGGGGAAGCCATATCGTAGAATACCCCGTCAATCAGTTCAACCCGCAGATCATCCGGCAGGGCGTAATAATCCGCCTCTGTATTAGAGCCCTTTTCAATATAATCCTCTAATCTGATATCCATAAACTATGCCTCTCATTTCATATATTCTACAATTCATCGAATCATTCCGACCAAAAATCGATGATCGAACGCGGTCCAATCTTGAAGCTCACTGTTTTATAGCCTCCGTATTTCCCCGTTACATAACACCCAATACTTCTGAAAGCAAAAACCAGCTGCAAAATAAACAATATGGACAGAAAAAAAGCCGATTCATTTACAATACATATATTCTATCACAAGGCGAAATAGATGTATACATTTCCTAAAACAAGTTGTCAAGAATATATACATCATCCCGGACTAGTGTTTGTTAATTTATCTAATTTCTCTATTTCAGAAATAATAAGTCCGGCATAAGAAGAGATTTTTCAAAGGCCATACCATCATCAAGCTATTTTCCAGCAAATTTAGCATAAGAGAAACGCCCTGCGCTGACGCTATTCAACTCAGCAGACTTGAAACAATTAAATTGGATGTTATAATAAGGATACCCAAAAAGATACTATTATTAATGCAATACGAAAGGTGGTAGTCATATGACAACGGCAGTAAGAGCAAAGGACATAAAATATAATTTCAAGGAAATTTGCACCCGCATTATTAGTGGGGAAACGCTTATTGTGCCACGTCCGAAGAATGAAAATATTGTTTTAATTTCTGAAAAGGAATATCAAAAACTGGAAAAAATAAAGAAAAATGCGGAGTATCTCGCCTCATTGGATCGTGGTAATAAAGACATAGCTGAGGGACGCAGAATTTATAAAACCATGGATGAACTAGAGGAATTGATAAATTCATGAAGCGCAAATTATCCTTTGTCGGTGACGGTTGGGACGAATTTATGTACTGGATCGAAACTGATCGAAAAAAAGCGAAGAAAATTAAAAGTCTTATTCTGGATATTGACCGTAACGGAGCAATGGCAGGGGAAGGTCATCCGGAGTCGCTAAAGTATGATCCGGGCTTCTATAGCAGGCATATAACACACGGGGACAGGTTGGTATATGCTGTTTCTGATGACGAAATCATAATCAAAAAGTGTCGCGACCATTACGATGAAAAGTAAAGAGGCAGCAGGCTCAACGTACAAGCACATAGTACTCACCAACTGCGTTCATATCGTATCAGGATTGCACATTTAGAGTCTTTTTTAGTTCATGGAATTCTCCTGCTTTAATATCAGTGAAATGATCCCGTCCGTTTCCCAGTCGATGTACTGATACTGAAGAAACTCATTGGACATATAGAAGTCTTCGCTGTTCTGGTAGGGGGCATTGTAGCTCTTCCCTTCCTCGTTACGGCTTGTGTACAGCTCGGTCAGCTCTTTTGCCGGTCCAAGTCCCGTTACAAGCAGGCATATAATAAGAAGAACCGCATACCAGCGATTCCCATCGAAGATGGGTCGCGCAGAATTTACTTGCAAATTCTGCATAAGAGAATCGCTCCGCGATTCTTCCATGCGATCCCCACCAAAGATGGGGCGAGCAGGCTTAAGCCCCGTAAGCGCTCCGACCATACGCTCGACTACCATAATGCAAAGAACTAAGAGCGCCGGGATACTCGCCCGCATACACAGATCATTATAATATCCCATTGTAAAGAACGGGTAACAGAAAAGGCTGATCGAAACAGCAAGCAGCAGCTCCCGGTCGCCGTTCCTTTCCCTGAAGCAATTCTCTGGTCCTGCCGTTTCCGTTCCTTCGTGTTCCGACTCATCCTGTACCGGCTCATTTCCATTCCGTCCGGGAAACAGCAGCAAAAACACCCATAAGAGCCAGGCCGCTTCGAAGGTAAACCAGGTCCAGAAGTAGCCGTGATAATCGATCATCGCAAAGCTCATAGCGCTTCCCGCAGGCTTACTCTGCAGATAATTCCCCAGGATATAGATCAGCAAAACGGCAAGCACCGGCAGAGACGCGAGATTCCATGGAGAAAACAGCTTCCGGATATACTGTGTCCAGGTGACAGCCGTATATTTTGTTTCATTCGTATCTGCCCGGTTACCATCCTCTGCAGGCTTCCGGTTACTGGCAGGACCGGTTTTACTTTGCTTTATCTTTGTAAAAACCATATCCAGCAGAAAGACCGTCCCCATCAGAACAGCCATCCCCAGAAAAACAAAGGTAGAATGCAGTACAAGCGGTGCGAGGATCAGCCCCCAGACCTCCGGCTTCTTTCGATAAACGTAGAACAGAGCCGAGGAAATCAGCCCGGAAACGAATTGCGGGAAAACATAAGATAACAGCGTTATATTTGATGAATACTGGATCCAGATCGTGTTGCTGAGCCATTGGACCCCATCCCGGGTCTCCTCCGGAAACCAGACCCGAAACAGTCCCGCAAGCGGACATATGAAGGTTCCGAATAAAAAGACTCCAAAAAAGATCAGCGGAAGAAAATACCCCTTTCCTCTTCCAAAGCTCCGATACAGGACTAAGATGGAAATGAAGATTCCGATCGCTACCCAGACAAGCAGAAAAAGCTCAGCGTTGTCAAGGGGCTCCCCAAGGCTCTTCGGCAGGAGCCCTGCAAAGAGGGCTGCCGGCAGATAGTCCGCGATATAATAGCTCAGTACGCCGGTCCTTCCGGAAAAGCTGTAAACGATCGGGGGCTTTTGCTCTAACAGATCCTTTAACAGAACATTATGCTTGTACCAGTCCGCCGTCTGGGAAACAAAGCCGCCAAGCCCGGAGGCCACGCACCAGAGAACGCAAAGCGCAAGTGTCACAGCCGCACAGACCAGATTTAGCAATACCGCCCTCTTCAATCCGAAAAAATCCCCTGTTCTCGGCTCCCCGGCCTCCCGCTGCTCTGAAATAAAAATTACATCTCTGTCAAAATAAAACAGAAGCTCGATCGCGGCAAGAGTGACCAGAAAGACCGGCAGGGCGATCCAGAGCTTCGTCCAGCCAAACAGGAAGATGACGAGCGGAAGATATAAGTATAGAAATGCCGATAATTCAACCCATTTTACCCGTTTCAATTTTGCTCCTGCTCCTGCAGCTGTAAGGCCTGTTGTAACGCCTGCTGCTGTAAAAGTAACTCCATCGCGGGATCCACCGCAGGCACCTCTTCAGCGGAATCCTCCGGTGTCGGGGTCGTCCGGACAAATTCCTTTGACGGCGAGGTATTCTGCCCGTTCTGGATATTATGATTCGTAGAGGAAGCCGTGATCACGCCCTCTGACGATATCTCCGCGTAATTCGAGATCCCCTGCAGATACGTCAAAATCCGCTCCTTCTCGCTTTCCGAGGAAAGCCAGGTATGACATCCCCTTTGTATACAGGGCACAAACTCAAATTCCCGGATCGAAACCGTCTCCCCCGAGGTATCAAGCGTCACCCGCGCAAAGCCCGTATCGATGGTCCGGGAATTGAACCAGAAATTCCCTAGGCTGTAGAAGACCGGCACACCGTCCACATAGTCGATCCCCTGCAGGCAATGGGAATGATCCCCGATGACCAGATCCGCCCCGGCAGCCACATAATCCTTCGCTAACTTCCTCTGGCTCTCCTCTACAAGATCCGTATTCTCGCTTCCCCAGTGAACATAGACTACCACAAAATCCGAATTCTCCGAAGCCGTCCGGATACAGGAAACCATCTTAGAGGAATCCAGCGTCCGAAGAACTCCCGGGGTATCCGCCGTAGCCTCCTTCGTATCCGGATTCCCGGTCCGCTCGATCTGCGTCGCTGAGGTATAGGCGATGGTCTTGCCGTTTATCCTGAAATAAACCGGCTTCATTGCCTCCTCGATGTTCTTTCCCGCGCCGACAAAGGGAACCCTTGCCTCGTTTAAAATATCGATGGTATCCGAAAGGGCATCGGCCCCGTAATCGTAAGCGTGATTATTTCCGAGGGAAACGATATCCACGCCCATATCCTTCAGGTATTTGACACTTTCAGGCTTCGCCCGGAACGTGAACATCTTCCCCTCTCTGGCGGAGCCTCTGTTACTGTAGGGAAACTCATTGTTCGCCATAAAGATATCCGAGTCATTCAAGCCCGCAATAACCTCCGGCGCAATCACGCCAAGCACCCCGTTTCCCTGCTTATACAGCTCGCTCATATTGCTGTAGCCCTCGGCAAAGGAAATATCCCCGATAAAGGTCAGCACCGCCGTCGAAAGGTCGTCCGTCTCGACGGAATAAATCTTGTTCACATCGTCATAGATCTCCTCGTAGACAAACTCCTCCGGGGCCTCTTCCTCCCCTTTGCCGGTGTTTTCCTCGCTATCCACGCTCACGTCCACTTTGATATCCTCGGAATTGATCACAATGATCGGGACCTCCTCGTCCCATTCCGAGGCCTGGCTCTCCTGCGCTTCCTTTGGAAATACAGCTTCCTTAGCGCGGTCAATGAGGCCGCATCCGGCAAGCAAGCTCAAAAAAAGAGCGCAAAGTATTATAACCCCGCGCTCAATCCGGCTGCTGTCCATCGTGCGCTCTCCATGCACATTCCGTAAGCTCTATATTGCTGAATACCGCCGTAAAGGAGGATTCCTCCGGAGAACAGGCGTAAATGCCAAACCGGACCGTCCCGTCCCCCCGGAACATATGGCAGACCCGCATCTGCTTCCAATATTCTCCGTCGTCCGAACTCTCGATACAATAGTCGTCCTCTCTTCTGCTCAGGCGATACCACATGGACTTGATCCCCGCAGGGATCTCTGTCGTTGCCCAGTCGGAATAGCCATGATTTGTAACCACGCTCCCGAGATGCTGGTACTCCTCATTTTCATATTCGACCGAGCCCTTCAACCAGTTCTCACTGTCCAGATACATAACAATGCCACACTGATCAAACCGGCAGTGACTCTCTTCAAAGGAGGTCTTTACTATAAAGCTGAAATAACGCTCATTTGACTCCATCTGAAGCACCGGCGCATTGTCATTGCGGAAATGGTAATAGGTCCTCTGCCAGAGATCCGTATGGGGCAGCGTCGTGATCGACACCCTGTCCCCCTCCACCGTATATGCCTTCGGCTCCCTGGTCCATTGAAACTGCTCCATATCCATATTGATTTTCCTCTTGGCGGTCCTGCCATGAAAAGGGACCCTGACCTTGGATCAGAGTCCCCTGATTATTCTTTGAATCTGCCTTGTATCCGGCCTGCTGCCTCAGAACTTCGCTGTCGAAACCTTGACACCGGGGCCCATGGTCGTAGCCAGAACGATGCTTCTCATATACTGACCCTTTAAAGCGCTGGGCTTAGCCTTGACAAGCGCCTCCATCAGGGCGTCAAAGTTTTCGGAGAGCTTCTGCTCATCGAAGGAAACCTTGCCGATGGGAGCGTGAATAATATTCGTCTTGTCCAGACGGTACTCGATCTTACCGGCTTTGATTTCCTTTACAGCCTTCGTAACATCGGGAGTAACCGTACCGGCCTTCGGGTTCGGCATCAGACCCTTAGGTCCTAAGATCTTACCGAGACGACCTACAACACCCATCATATCGGGAGTCGCAACTACTACGTCGAAATCCAGCCATCCCTCATTCTGGATCTTCGGGATCAGCTCGTCGCCGCCTACGTGATCCGCGCCCGCGGCTTCCGCTTCCGCTAACTTATCGCCCTTGGCGAAAACCAGAACTCTTGTCGTACGGCCGGTTCCGTTCGGGAGAACAACCGCGCCTCTGACCTGCTGCTCTGCGTGACGTCCGTCACAGCCTGTCTTTACATGAACCTCAACCGTCTCGTCAAACTTCGCGGTTGCAGTCTTCTTGATCAACGAAATAGCCTCCGCCGGCTCATACAGCATAGCGCGGTCTACCAGCTTAGCGGCCTCTTTATATTTCTTTCCGTGCTTCATACCGTTTCCGTCCCTCCTACTCTTCGACGGTCACGCCCATGCTTCTGGCGGTTCCCGCGATCATACTCATTGCTGCTTCGACCGATGCCGCGTTCAGATCAGGCATCTTTGTCTCCGCGATCTCCTTCAGCTTATCCTTGCTAAGCTGAGCGACCTTCGTCTTGTTCGGAACACCCGAACCCTTGGGAATATTGCATGCTTTCTTGATCAGAACCGCAGCGGGAGGAGTCTTGGTAATGAAGCTGAAGCTCCTGTCTGCGTAAACTGTGATGACAACAGGGATCAGAACGTCCCCCTTGTCTGCTGTTCTGGCATTAAACTGCTTCGTAAATTCTACGATATTCACGCCGTGCTGACCGAGAGCCGGTCCTACCGGGGGTGCCGGTGTAGCTTTTCCGGCGGGAATCTGCAGCTTAATATAGCCCTCCACCTTTTTTGCCATGTTGTTTTCCTCCTTTTGGTATTATCGGGTTTGGCAACCCTCCCATTTATAATGATAGGATTTGCTGACAACTCCCACAAATCCATTATCGACAAAAACATCTAAAAAACAGATGTTTTTGCCCCTCTGAGTTTTGCTCATCTTCTTTTCCAGGAATCAGAAACGGGAAATCCGCAAAACATCAGAGTCATAGCTTCGATATTTCATCAAAGCTGATCTCAACCGGCGTTTCTCTTCCAAACAGCTCTACGTTGATCGTAGCCATCTGCTTGTTCATATCCATACGCTGGATCACGCCGATCGTATCCTTCCAGACACCCGCTACAACAGAAACCGTATCGCCCTCGTCGAAGTCGATGAAGACATTCTCACTCTTGATGCCGAGAGGCTTCATCTCGTTTTCCGTAAGCGGTACCGGCTTGCTTCCGGGTCCTACGAAGCCGGTCACGCCCCTGGTATTCCTGACGACATACCAGGTAACGTCATTCATAAACATATTCACCAGAACATAGCCGGGAAACAGCTTCTTCGCAACCGTCTTCCGCTCTCCGTTCTTAAACTCGGTCACATCCTGCATCGGAACCCTGACCTCCAGGATCTCGTCCTCCAGATGCCTGTTCTCGATGGCTTTCTCGATATTCGTCTTGACCTTGTTCTCATATCCCGAATATGTATGAACAACATACCAGCCGGATTCACTGCTGTTATATTCTGCCATAAAAAGCTCAGCCTCCGATATTAATTATGAAATCGATACCGTACTGCATTATCATATCCAGGATCGCGATGATCACTCCTACAATCACGGAAACAACCACGACCGAGATCGTCTGCTTGGTAACATTCTCGCGCGTTTCCCATGCGATCTTGTTAAACTCCGCCTTCAGGCCCTTGAACCAGCTGCCCGCCTTCTCGGAAACAGCAGACGTATTGGAATTGGTGTTCGAATTATTGTCGCTCATAATTACTTCGTCTCCTTATGCAGAGTATGCGTTCTGCAGAATCTGCAATACTTCTTGGTCTCAATACGATCCGGATGAGTCTTCTTATCCTTCGTCGTATCATAATTCCGATTCTTGCACTCTGTACAGGCAAGGGTTATTCTCGTACGCATCGCGTTACCTCCATTACAAAATCAAGATAATTTAGACAGGATCTGCTGACAACTGACAACTGACAACTGACAACTGACAACTGACAACTGACAACTGACAACTGACAACTATAATTATCGCAAATCCTACGTCGACAAAACAACTGAAACAAGATTTTTTTGTCACAAAAAAAAGCGTTTCCGCCCTCAACGAATAAGAATATATCATATCGCGAAAGCTACGTCAAATCTTTTTTCATCCAATTTTCTCTATCCGGCAGCTGTGCTTCTTAAAGTCTCCGCCCTTAGCGTCCTTATCATAATTAATGCTTACTATCAGAAGATTGTTCCTGTAATGCTCAAGAACTTGCGGATAGTTACGTTCCCTTACCTGATCAGCTGCCGTCTTAACATCCTTATTATATTTAAGCTCTACAAGAAGAGCAGGTTTATCAGGGTATTTCAGTGATGGAAGGTATACAAGATCGGCATAACCCTTTCCACTGTCGAGCTCCTGTATTGTCGTATAGTACTTCTGAGCCGAATAAAGAGCGTATTGGATCCCATAACTTAATGCTGCTTCGTCATTATACGTTTTATTTGCAGTACGATCATGGGCAAGCTCCATTAGTTCAGCGGCAGCTTTTTCATCCCCTCTCCATATTGCGTCAAGAAGCTTAAGCGAGATTTTAAACGACTCAAATGTGTCAATCCATTCATCTGACCTGGTCGAGACCTTGAATTCCTCCAATATCTCTTTATTGGGGATCGAAACCTCCTTTGTTTCGAGATTATATTTCAAATACCCAAGGTGAATGAGAACTGCAAGCACATCATCCCTGCAGGTAAAGGTTGTCATATCATTCTGATAGGTAGAAATATCGGCTTTTACACTTCCCCCATCCATCATAAGCGCAACCGCATCTTTTAATCCGTCCTGATTCATACGGATATACTCCGCAAGCGCTTCGTAAGTTTCCGTCTTATTCCAGTAATTCTGAATATAACCCGTCGTTACCGCCTTGACTACGGAAAGCGGACTGTAGAGAGATATATTCTGCGGATCATATTCTTTGTTGCGGAATTTCTCTCTTAACTTTACAGGGATCATATTACTGACCGTATATCCATCGTACCAGTCTGAAATCTCACCATAATCCATATTATATTCCCTGCACAGCTCCTTAACCTCATCCTCCGTAAAGCCTGTATAGGGCGCAAGCTGCATTGGCGTTACGATCGAATATTCATCAAACATATTTAAGGCTGAATGTCTGCCGTATTTTTTTATCGGAAGGATCCCGGTCATATATGCAAGTACAATATATTCATTGTCCTTAAGCCAATCCCTCAAAAAATCAAGATATAACTCCTGGCCCCTCTTATCGTTCTTGTTTTCGCGAAAAATCGCATCCCACTCATCTATTACGATGACAAAATATTTTCCCTTTGCAGAGTAAACATCTTCAATCGTCTGAATAAGGCTATTTTTATCCTCATATTCAACATCCGGATATGCAGCGCAGATCTCCTTGCATACCAATCTCTGCATCCTGGCAATCGCGGCATCAGTATCAGCGTTTTCCTTAAAGAATCTGGTCATCACAAGCCTTATGACATCAAATCCGCCTAAGTACCTGTCCCAGTCTTCGCCCTCCGATACCTTGCATCTTTTAAACAATTCAGTACTATCAGGTCTTCCGTAATAAGCACAGATCATATTCGCGGTTATTGACTTTCCAAACCTCCTCGGTCGGGAAACACTGACATATTTTCTCTGTGTTTTCAGTACAGAATTTAGATACAGCAAGATTTCTGTCTTATCGACAAAAATCTCTGTATTAACTGCTTCCTCAAACGAACCGAAACCAGGATTAAAATATATTCCCATGCTTTGCTCCAATAACATACTAACTCGAAACCACCTGGATCAATCAGGCAGAATACACTAATTCACCGATGCTTTAAGGCGCACGATTTCAGCCAGTGCCTCCTTCAATCTGCGCTCCATATCGATCAGTTTGCTCTCGGTATTGGTCAGCTTACCCTCTGTATCGGTCAGCTTGCTCTCTGTATCATTCAGCTTGCCCTTTGTGTAGTTGAGTTCACTCATTGTGTAGACCAGCTCTGCTTCTGCCTCATTAGCTCTCTTTCTTTCTGCTGCTGTCTCTTCTGCAAATAATTCGTTAATGACCGCACTCATCCGTTTTTCCTCCTTGCTTTTCCTCACCAAATCTCTATTTGCTCCAGCAAATACATCTACCACGTTATCGGCATATTTTCTGTTTCTATCGTCAAGACTCTGCGAAGCTTTCAGGATCCCCTGCAGTTCTTCCTGTGTCCCCACATTCGTAAGACTTCTCAGCCAGGTATGTACCTCAGCGTCTTCTTGATCCCATTCGCTCGTCACTATGATCTGGGTCCTGAAAGGAAGCGCTCCTCTTATCTCATATATCCCCTTCGCAGCAGCTTCATCGCGCTAACGAAGCCGGCACGCCAGTCGATCCTCTTCATTCAACTCCTTTAATAATAAAATGTCAATATTACTAATGCAATGGACTTTTTCGGCGAAATGTAGTCGCCAGAATTGAGTTACTAACGTGATCTCATGTGGATCCATTTGATATTTATCTGCCGGATCATAGTAGCATGTCCGGCTCAGATTTTCAACAGAAAGATAATCAGATATGCTTATGCTTATAAGATAATCAGATATGCTTATACTTTTCTTAAAGAGTATCCTCCGCGCAGGCCGCGATCAGGGCGATGATCAGATTCCGTTTTACGGGAGACAGCCGCTTCAGGGCCTCGATCGTTTCCCGGTAGAAGGAATCTTCTGTTTCCTCTGTATTTCCTATTTTCTTCATTTCCTCATCATCAGATCCTGCGATTCTCTTCTGTTGAATGCTGCCTGAATCGTTTAGAAGGCTGTTTTCCTGAACAGCAGTCTCATCCTCATACATTACTTCCTCTCCCTCCCCGGTTAACAGCCACTTCAGATCGATCCCAAGGACCTCGCAGATCGCAAGGAGCTTCTTTGCTCCCGGCATATATTCCCCTTTCTTCCACTTCGTAAGGTCATACTGCCCGATCCCAGCAAGCCTCGCTACCTGGGCATTCTTATAGCCCAGCTCGTCTCTCCGCCTCGAATAACGATCGTATATTTCAGCTTTTGTATTTGAACGGTTCTTCGATTTATTGTTTGCTGCGTTATCTGATCTTTCCATCTTCATTCTTTCCTTAGCCAGGCA
>JAFSXN010000118.1 GCA_017444015.1 Lachnospiraceae bacterium
AAAAATGCCAAAAAGAACAAAGCCCGTATCCTGAAAATTCAGTAAATACGGGCTTTTCGTGCTGCCATCCAGAATCGAACTGGAGACCTCGTCACTACCAATGACGCGCTCTACCGACTGAGCCATGGCAGCATTTTTTGTTCACTTTTGAGCTGTCATAAAACTACCAATGCGGCGCACTACCGACTGTGCTACAACAGCGCCTTATTCTATCAGTGGCCATTAAATTCCGGCAGGTCGCCCTGCCTTCTTCCACGGCACAGACTATAGGATAACATAGATTAGAAAAAATTTCACTATTAAATTTTAAAAAAACCAATTTATTTTAAACAAATATTGTCTATCTTTCTACTCTTTTCCATCCTTGTTCGAAATAGACCTCAAGATCTCACGGACCTTTTTCTTGATCCTTTGTATGGCGTTATCGATAGATTTCTTTTCCTTTCCAAGCATCTGCGATATTTCCCCATAGTCCATCCCGGAAAGATACAGCTCATAGATCTGCTTTTCCAGATCACTCAGTACCTCTTTTACCCGGAAATCCAGTTCTTTTGCGGTCGCCTCATCGATCACCACATCCTCCGTGCTCTGTGTCGCGATCTCATTCAGTGATTCAGTCAGCCCTCTTTCCTCCGCCCGCTCATCCTCCATCGTCCCGGAAAGAGAAACATAGGAATTCAGAGCCGCGTTTTTATCTCTGTTAGAAGCCTGTACCGCGGAAATCATCTGTCGTTTGATGCAAAGTGACGCAAAGGTATAGAAGCTGGCCTGCTTTGCGGTATCGTAGCTTTTGATCGCTTTCATCAGGCCGATCATCCCCTCCTGAAGCAGATCGTCGTGGTCCCCGCCGGAGATCTGCAAGGCCTCAGTCTTTGCGATTTTCCGGACAAGCGGCTTGTATTTTTCAAGGAGATATTCCTCGATATTTGATTTCTGATCATTCAGGCTGTGGATAAGCTCCTCATCCGTCAGCGCCTCAAATCCGCTCATCCCTGTCCCTTTTGACGTCTCTGTCTTACGATCTCAAAGGCCATTACGCCTGCTGCCACAGAGGCATTCAGCGAATCGATATCCCCTGCCATAGGGATCGAACAGACATAGTCGCATTTTTCTCGGACCAGTCTTCCTACTCCCTCGCCCTCCGAGCCGATGACAAGCCCGATAGGCCCGGTCAGATCCGTATCATATACGATATCTCCGTCCATATCCGCGCAGACAAACCAAAGTCCCTTTTCCTTCAGCTCCTCGATCGTCCTTACCAGATTGGTGACCTTTACAACCGGTGTATAATTGATCGCTCCCGCGGAAGCCCTTGCGACCGTCTGAGTCAATCCCACGGCCCGGTTCTTCGGAATGATGACTCCGTGGGCACCGCAGAGGTTTGCCGTCCGGATAATCGCGCCGAGATTATGAGGATCCACGATATTGTCTAAGAGTATTACAAAAAGCGGCTCTCCCGTTTCCTCCGCTTTTTTATAGATGTCCTCCATTTCCGAGTATTCATAAGCGGCGGAAAAGGCGATAACTCCTTGGTGTTTTCCGGTTTGACTCAACTGGTCAAGGCGATCCTTCTCCACGTATCGGATGATGGTATCCGCTTTTTTTGCTTCTCTTTTAATTGTCAGAATCGGTCCGTCCTGGCAGCCGTCAAGGATGAACAGCTTATCGATCGGCTTTCCCGCGCGAAAGGCCTCGATGACAGCATTGCGGCCCTCGATCGTATATTCAGACTCTGCTCTCGTTTCCGGCTTCACGATACGTTCTCCTCCTGTTTTCCGGCATCGATCCTTCTCATTCCAAGCCTTATCAGCTCAATTGCCCGCTCCGGTCTTCCTTGTAAATACAGATAACCTACCAGAGCTTCGAACCCCGTTGCTTTCAGATAAGTAAAGTAGGTAGCGTTTTTCGCCTTATTATAGGGTTTCGCGTTCTTACCCCTGCGATAGATGCTCTGTTCCTCCTCCGAAAGCTCTGAAAGAAGTCCCTCGATCATCTCCGCCTGCGCCACAGCCTTTACATATTTCGTCGTTTTCTTCTGCAAAAGATTCGCCGGACAGTTAGCGGATTCTACGACGACTGACTTTACCACGGCATCAAAAATGCTGTCGCCGATATAAGCTAAGGTCAGGGGAGAATACTGCTTCGCGTCCGCCTGCGGCAGCTCAAACTGCTCCAGAATACTTTGAAGGAAATCTACGCCCTGTGCCACTTAACGCCCTCTCTGGTATCCTCTAAAACGATTCCAAGCTCCGTAAGCTGATTACGGATCTCATCCGCTCTGGCAAAATCCTTGCTCTTCCGGGCTTTTGTTCTTTCCTCGATCAAAGCCTCGACCTCATCGTCTAAAAGCTCCTCCTTCCGGTCCACGACGATTCCAAGGATCTCCGTCAGTTCCCGAAGGACCGCAAGCAGCCCTTCGAGATATTCCTTCGAGCAATCGGAGGAAGCATTCAGGTTGATGAATTTCACCAGATCGAAAACCGCCGTAATAGCATCGGCCGTATTGAAATCATCATCCATAGCGGCATCAAATTCTTTTTTATATTCCTCAGTCTGGCTAAGCAGCTCCTTCTCTGCTTCCCTAATCGAGTCATTATGGCTGTTTTTAATAAGAAATTTCAGGTTATCCGCCGCGTTTACGATCCGCTCCAGGGAATTCTTCGCGGCTTCCATCAGCTCCGCGCTGAAATTCAGAGGCATCCTGTAATGCGCGTTTAGCATAAAGAAGCGGAGGACCTGAAGATCATACTTCTCCGAAATATCCCGAACTGTAAAGAAATTGCCGAGGGACTTGCTCATCTTCTTGTTATCAATATTCAAAAAGGCATTGTGCATCCAGTATTTGGAAAACGGAACCCCGTTTGCTGCCTCGCTCTGAGCGATCTCGTTTTCATGGTGCGGAAAAACAAGGTCCTCGCCCCCTGCGTGGATATCGATGGAGTCACCCAGATATTTCTTGCTCATAACGGAGCACTCGATATGCCAGCCCGGCCTTCCCTCGCACCATGGCGACTCCCAGTAGGGCTCCCCTGCCTTCTTGGGCTTCCAGAGCACGAAGTCCAGTGGATCCTCCTTCTGATCCTCCCCGGATACCAGTAGATCCCTGTTGCCGCTTCGAAGGTCGTCCAGATTCTTATGGGACAGCTTCCCGTAGCCGTCAAAGCTCCTGGTCCGGAAATATACGGTTCCATCCGCCGCGGGATAGGCGTATCCCTTCTCGATCAGCGTCCCGATCATCCCGATCATTCCATCGATCTCCTCGGTAGCCTTGGGATGGGTCGTAGCAGGCTTTACGTTGAGCCCCTCCATATCCTTCTTACATTCTTTAATATAACGCTCGGAAATCACAGAGGCGTCTACTCCCTCTTCCTTCGCTGCCTTGATGATCTTATCGTCCACGTCCGTAAAGTTTGAGACATAGTTGACCTCGTAGCCCTTATGCTCCATATATCGTCTGACGGTATCGAAAATGATCATAGGTCTGGCGTTTCCGATATGTATAAGATTATACACGGTCGGCCCGCATACATACATCTTAACCTTTCCCGGCTCCAGCGTTTCGAATTCTTCTTTCTTTCCCGAAAGGGTATTATAAATCTTCATACCTGCTCTCCTTAATAATATATAGGAAACGAATTTATTTAATTCGTTTACGATAACTTATGCTTCGCTGTCCTGTCGATACGCCGCAGGGCAGCCGCCTCCCGGACATCCGCCGCAGCCTGCTTCCCCGTAGACGACCTGGGCGCTTTCGATGAGATCGGCAGGCTCCGAAAGCAGACAGACCGCCTGGGCAGCGATCCCCTCTCCGGTGCCGGTAAAGCCGAGTCCCTCCTCGGTCGTCGCCTTTACGCTTACGGCATCTATACTTAGGCGCAGCGCCTTCGCGATATTTTCCCGCATTTCATCAATATACGGGCGGAGCTTTGGCCGCTCAGCTATTACAGTCGAATCAATATTATTGATCACAAAACGATTCTCCGTTAACAGCTCCCCTGTCTTTTCCAGTAAAATCAGGCTGGAAATACCCTTGTAGCGCTCATCCGTATCCGGGAAATGCTTTCCGATATCGCCGAGGGCAGCCGCCCCTAAAAGAGCGTCTGCTATCGCATGCAGCAGTACATCCGCGTCGGAGTGCCCTAGCAGGCCTTTTTCATAGGGTATTTCCACGCCTCCGAGGATCAGTTTCCGATCAGCTGTCAGTCTGTGTACATCATATCCCTGTCCGATCCGCATAATATTCCCTCTTAATTCCATCCGTACAAAAAGGAGCCTGATTACCCAGACTCCTTCGACGTAGCGAGGGAGAGACTTGAACTCTCAACCTCCCGGGTATGAACCGGACGCTCTAGCCAGTTGAGCCACCTCGCCACACAGAGCCCTAATGCTCTGCACAAAGCATAATATACTAAATAACCGCTGTGCTTGTCAAGTAGAATTTATCATATCGTTAGGATAAACGCATCAATTTAATAGCACCCTCATTATCTCCATACAAGATATTGTGGTATGGAGATTTTTTATATCCCTCTTGTATTACATATTATCTTATGTTATAATAGTATTTATGTAATACTATAAGGAGGATATATGGGACGAAAAGCCGACTACCCACAGTGGGTGACTGAACGCCTCGAAAAAGGCCAATACGTTAATAAGAAAGGGGATTCCTATTATGTTTATTCCGCCCATTCCGAAAGGAGGGAGGGGATCGACCATCCCGTCCGGGTCTGTGACGGCTATCTGGGACGTATTACAGAAAGAGATGGTTTTATCCCTTCGAGGAAGAAACCTTCAGGGACGGTTGAACCG
>JAFSXN010000010.1 GCA_017444015.1 Lachnospiraceae bacterium
AAACCCAACCGCACAGGTGGCAATGTTTTCTTGCATCTTCCGGTCACCCCTTCACGCCGCCCGAGGTCAGTCCCGAAACCAGATACTTTTCTATGAACATAAACAGGATCACTACCGGGATCGTTGCAAGCAGCGAGGCAGCAAACAGATACTGCCACTCGATCATATTAAAGGACGAGAACTGGGTGATGCCGACGGTGATCGGACGGTTTTCCGCCGTTGAAATCAGGACCGTTGAGATCGTATATTCATTCCACGCATTGATAAAGACAAAGATCAGGACCGTTACGATCCCCGGCGCCGACATGGGGATCAGGACCTTTAAAAGACTCTGCATCATCGTACAGCCGTCGATCCTTGCGGCCTCCTCCATTTCCGGTGAGATCGAGACAAAGGTCCCCCGAAGCAGCCAGATCGCAAAGGCCTGGTTGAAGGCGGCATTGATAAACATCAATCCCATGATAGAATCACTTAAGCCGAGGGTACTCATCAGCTGGGCGATACCGATCAACAAAACCACCGGCGAAAACATCTGGCTCATGATTACAAAGCCCAGAAAGGCTTTCTTCCCTTTAAATTCCATTCTCGCAAGCGCATAAGCCGCAGGCACCCCGCAGAGCAGGGAAATGACCGTCGCGCCGCCCGCGATCATCACGGAATTCATCAGATATCTCGGCACGCCCCGGTTGATGATATCCGTAAGATTCCCCCACTCCCACTTTGTCGGCAGCAGATGCAGAAAATACATATCTGTCGTTTCCGCGTTGGAGCGGAAGGCCGTGATCAGCATGACATAGTACGGATATAGGACAAACACGCTGAGGACGATCGCAAAAGCGTATAAAAATCCCCGGGCTAACGGACGCTTCAGCTCTCCATAGCGTAAGCTGACGCATGCCATAAGGATCAAAAAGATACAGGGAAGAAGCAGCCAGAGCTTTCCGGAAGCAGAGAAGCCCAGCTGTTTTACCGCTGTTTCAATGGAATCCCCCATGGTCCCGTCAAAGAGAAAGCTGTCCAGAGAAGCAAGGAATTCCTCCCTCCCCTCCGTGATCAGGTCCTCCATATAAAGGGACAGCTTCCTGGAAAACGTATAGGTATTTGTCATAACAAAGACCGGAACACTGAGTAAGGAGATCAGTGAACAGGCGCAGGCTCCACAAAGCAGGAGTCTTCCTGTTTTATGGCCGTTTCCGCCCCCCTTTGAGCTGATAAGTGAGAACACGGTAAGGATCAGGCAGAGCGCAAGGCCTCCGAAAAGAACGTCCGCCACATAACCCCCGGGCAGGGGCTTTCCCGGAAACGAAAAAATATTCTTTGTAAAAGTACTGCTCAAGGAAAAGCTGATCAGAGAGGTGGTTTCCCCCTTGGAATTCGTCCTTAGGGTCTCCTCCTCGTTAAGCTCTACCGCAAAGCCCTGGGCCCGGTATTCCTCCGCTGCCTCCTCGACCTCCTTAAGAGCCGTCTGATACTTTTCGTCGCCCTTGAAGGTATTGGAGGATTTCTTTGTATACACTCTCGCCTCAAAGGTAAAAAGCGGAAGGCTTGAGAGAACGACAGTCAGGATCAGTCCCGCAAAGAACAGGCATATCGCGCCGATCCCCGCCCGTTTTGTATCTGCCCGGTTGCCTCTTTTGTCACTCATAGGGATTCCTCCTTCCGCATCACCGTCATCATATAAATCCCGGCGCAGATACAGAGGATCACAAAGCCTATGACCGAAAGAGCGGTGGCCGGGCCCTTCTTCCTGTCATAGAAGCTCAGCATATAGAGGTAGGTGATCATGGTATCCGTCTTGTTCGCCGGTGCCCCCTTCGTCATGGTATAGACGATGGGGAAGGAATTGAAGACATAGATGATATTCAATACGGTACTGACCGTAAGCGACGGTTTGACAAGCGGCAGCGTGATACGGAACAGGCTGTTGAAAAAGCCCGAGCCGTCTACCCTGGCCGATTCGTAGAGGGATTCGTCGATGGACTGCAGCCCCGACAGAACGCAGAAGGTCACAAAGGGGATCGTTACAAAGATGCCTACTCCGCATTCCCAGATAAACTCCACCTGATAGGAGGAGCGCCAGTTGATGGCCTGTTTGATGATCCCGAGGTTCAGGAGGACATTGTTCAGATTTCCGTATTCGTACTTTATGATATAGTTCCAGACCGAGGCCTGTATGACAAGGGAGGTCGCCCAGGGAAAAATCAAGATCGCCCGGACGATCTTTCTGCCCCGGAATTTTTCATTTAACTCCAGAGCGATAATGATCCCAAGCAGGGTCGAAAGCCCGACCACGGAAACGACCCAGAAGAAGGTATTCTTCATCACGGTCTTAAAGGCCGGAAGCGCAACCGCGTCCGTATAGTTCTTAAACCCGATAAAGCCGCCGACGACTCCGGATTTGGAGATCTCGCTGAAGGACATACGAAATACGATGATGATCGGATAGACCACGAAGACCGCGATCAGGATAATGCTTGGCAGCAGCCATAGATACGGCGCCCATTTTCGTCTGTTCCTCTGCATGATGATCCCCCTTTGCCTAAAAAATACGGCAGGGAAGATGATCCCCCCTGCCGCCTGAATTCTTATCTTTTATAAAGTATACTTTACCATTCCGCCGTTTTGCTTACGGAAGCTGCTCCTGAAGAGCATCCAGCTCATCCTGGATATCAGCGCCTGCTAAAGCGTTCTGCTCCGCAGCGATAACGCCCTGCTTAACCTGATCCCATTCCGCCTTGGCTGCCGGATAGAACTGGCAGGAATCCAAAACGCCAAGCCATGCTTCAAAGCTCGGATCGGAGGCCACCAGAGCCTCTACTGCGGAATTCACAGCGGGAAGGAAGCCCTCCATGCTGACCCAGCCGACGTAGTTCTCCGGATCGTAGAAAAACTTTAAGAAACGGCCAATTGCTTCGTTTCTGGCTGCCTGATCGGGAGCGCTGTCGTCCTTGAAGGCCATAACTCTGTCCATAACGCCTACGGAAGAGGAGGTCTTGCCGTCGTTTGCGGGAAGAGCCGCCGTCGCCATATTGATATCTCCGCCCTTATCCGATACATAGGTAGGAAGCTGGTTCGGAGCGATGATCATCGCCAGCTTTCCGGCCGCGAACATATCCTGCAGATCGTAACGGGTCTGGGTCGCGGGATTCGGATTCGTATAGCCGTCATTAATCAGATCCAGCGCAAAGTTGATCGCTTCCGCGTTCTCGGGAGTATTGACCGCCCAGTTGCCGTCCGCGTCAACAAAGCCGCCGCCGTTGCCCCAGGTATAATAAGCAAACGCCGCCTGTCCTTCGTCGGTCGTCATATCAATTCCCCAGGGATATACGTCGCCGTCATAGTAGTCGATGATTGCCTGGCTGACATCCCGAAGCTCCGACCATGTCGTCGGAACCTCTACGCCAACCTCTTCCAGCATATCCACGTTATAGAACAACGCCCTCGCGCTGGCCAGATCCGGAACCGCCCATACCGTATCGTCGATCACAGACTGATCGATGAAGGAAGGGAAGAAATCATTGAAGAGATCATCCGGGCAGTAGTCCTTGACGGGCATCAGAAGACCTTCGTTCGCGTAGTTCGCGAAAACGTCGATGTTCAGAATATCCGGCGCGTTATTGTTGGCGATCCTGGTATCAACTACCGTATAGACATCATTCCACGACACGACCTCAAGATTCAGCTTGATATCCGGGTTCTCGGCCTCGAACTTATCAACAAAGCTCGTACCGTTCATTCCCGTGCTGCCTCTTAAGAACCAGTCGTTGGTATTCGGACCGTACTGGCAGATAATGACATCCAGCTCGATCGCGTCACCGCTCGCCTCAGCGGGAGCAGCAGCTTCTGTCGTTTCCGCGGGTGCTTCGCTTTCCGCAGCCGTATCCGGCGCAGCGGTCGTCGTAGTCGCAGGGGCTGCCGCGCAGGCTGTCATCGTAACCGCCATAGCGGAAACCAGAAGTAAAGAAATTAGCTTCTTCATAATCATACCTCTCCTTTTCTATAAAAAGTTCACAAAATGATAAGAATATTTTAGATTTTTTTATTCATTTTGTCAACTACTCATACTTCTTCCCCAACTGTTTTCGGACATACCGCCAGGCGGGGAAGAGAAACGCGTCGGCAAAGATCCAGGCTAAGGGCGAGGCAAAGCAGGCTCCGATAAACCCAAAAAGCGGGACGAGAACAAGTCCCGCGATCGCCCTTGCCACCATTTCAAGGACTCCGGCAAGGATCGCAAGATAGGGGAAGCCTACTCCCTGGATCAGAAAGCGCACAATATTGACAAAGGCCAACGGAATATAGAAGGCACTGATGATGAACAAAAGCTGTCCGGCGTTATCAAGCATCGCTGTATTGGAGGCGGCGTCATCGATAAAGAGCGCCACCAGCTTAAACCGGAACACAAGCAGAATCAGAAAGGCAAAGATCGAATACCCGATCCCAAGCATGCTGCAGGCCTTCAGTCCCTGATCCACCCGGCTTAGCTTCTTTGCGCCGACATTCTGCCCTCCGTAGGTCGCCATGGTCGCCCCCATCGCGTCAAAGGGGCAGCTCATGAACATACTGACCTTATTCGCCGCAGTGATGGCGGCAACCGCGGTAGCGCCCAGCGTATTGACACTGGCCTGCAAAATGACGGAGCCGATGGCGGTAATGGAATACTGCAGCCCCATGGGAACCCCCATCTGACAGAGACGGTTCATTGAATGGCGGTCCGGACGCATTTCTTCCTTTTTAATATGAAGCAGCGGAAACCTCTTTATAACGACAAAAACACAGAGGATCCCCGAAATCAGCTGGGACAGGACCGTTGCCAGCGCGGCGCCGGAGACTCCGAGCTTAAACTGTACGATAAACAGAATATCCAGCCCGATATTCAAAAAAGAGGAGATCACAAGAAAGACCAGGGGAGTCCTGCTGTCGCCGATGGCCCGGATCATGCTGGAAAGGATATTATAGAGGAAAGTCGCCGGGATCCCCAGGAAAATGATCAGGATATAGGAATACGCGTACTCCAAGACATCCTCCGGCGTCCGAAGAAGGATCAGCATCGGACGGCAGAACAGGGCTACGATGATCGTGATTACGACGGCAAACACGGCAGAAAGATAATAGGCATTGATGAGGTCCCTGTGGAGCCCCCGTTCATCCTTCGCGCCGAAGCGGTGGGATACCGGAATGGCAAAGCCGCTGCAGACTCCCATACAGAAGCCGATGATCAGAAAGTTGATACAGCCCGTCGAACCGACTCCGGCTAAAGCGTTCATCCCGAGAAAACGGCCTACGATCATGGTATCCACCAGATTGTAGAACTGCTGAAAAAGATTGCCGAATAAAAGCGGCAGAGAAAAACCAAGGATCAGCCGCATCGGATTCCCGTCGGTCAGATCCTTTACTGAGGAAGCGGCCCCGGTTTTCCGAAGCCGCGCAGAACCTGTATTCATATTGACCCCTATACTAACTGTTAATATATAAATTTATACAAAATATACTGCCCATAAGTACCGGCATATTCCATATCGAAATCCGACAGATCCCAGAACTTATCCCCCTTACGGTTTCGCATCGTAACATCCTTCGCCGCCTCGATGCCCGCTTCGGTCGGGGCCCTGTCCCCCGCAAAATCAGGGTTTTCCTGGTATCCGTCAAAATTCAGAGAGATATCTCCGAACCGATGGTAGACAGAATCAAAGACAATATAATCCACCCCGTACTTTTTTGCAACCTCTTTTACAAAATTCAGATCCGGGGTCGACCTGGCCATATCGGCACACAGCGCCCGAAGCTCTGACGAGGTCTGTGAGATCCTTGCAAACGTGGCATCCTCCCCATAGAGAAGATTGAGCTTTGTCGAGTACTGGCGAAATACGTGCGCTGTTTCATAGGGCACAAGGAGCAGGACCTCTCCCTCGCCTGCTGCCCTTTTCCGCTTCGAAACCTCCGTCTTCTCCCTTGCCGCCGCCTCGGAAAGCACATCGTCTGAAAGCGTGAGCAGGGACTGGGGCAGCTTGTACAGGTTCTCCGCCTTGGGAAAGACGTGATCGTTCAGCTTGAATTCGCCGCAGAGCGCGAGGATTACGCAGACCGCAAGGATCGCGATAAGACGTTCTCTGACATTTTTCAGCTCCGAAACAAGGATCGAAAGGCCTGAGGCCGTAACAGCAGAGATCATCAGGGCCCAGAAGACCCGGGGCAGCTCATCGCTGCCAAAGCCCTTATGCTTCAGAAGCTGAGGCAGAAAGATATATCCGAGAAAAAGAGGAATCAATGCAGGATAAACAATATCTCTCCTGTAGTTTAAAGTAAATTTAACTTTACTGAATTTTTCTCCCTCCGTTGCCGAGCTTTCGGCAAAGACTGTCCGGTTGAAAAAGAACGCGAAAAAAACCAGCATCAGGAAATACAGGCCCATATACATTCCTGTCGCGGTGATCTCGTTATGTAGATGAATGACATCCAGTATGAATTCCTTCATAATATTTCTATCCTTCGGAGTCGAGCTTATCTTATACGTATTAAATGATGTCGGAACCAAAACCCGATATCCGGAATGCTCCGCACTTCGTGCTCTCACGCTCCTCCCACATTCCGCTCTTTCGTGGCGCTTACGCCCCACTTCGCGCTCCATGTGGGGCGGGTCATAAAGTCTCTCGCCCACTTTCGTGCAAGCACGAAGTGGTCTCGGACTTTTGACCCTGATATCATATTAATAGAACAGCTTCCGGGCAAATTCTCCGTATCCGATGCAGAACAGAACCGGAAGCATACCAAAGCCGATAACTAAAAACAAGCGCAGACTCTTATTCCAGATCCCCTTCACGATCGCGTAAGAGGCAGACAGGATCACGGCAATTATGGCTGCTGTCCCGCTCAGGCAGGCACAGGCAAGATTGATAACGAATAAAACAGCCAGACCCTCGATATAAGGATGCTTGAAATCTTTCACAGAAGCATCGGAAGCGTCAGCCGTCTTCTCTCCGCGAAAGTCCTTCAACCGCATCAGAGCCGTCCACAAAAGCGGCAGTACGATCATCGCTGCGATGGACCGTCCGTGCCAGATCACGTTAAGCAGCGTATATCCAGGCGCAAAGGTCGTCTCAAAGGAAAAGAGATGGATCACCGAAAGAAACAGCAGATAGATCCCAAGTCTCCTCTTATCCTCCCCCAAAATACAGACTCCCGCCAGATAAAAGCTCAGATAGGAAAGCGGGATCAGAAGAGCGGGAAGCACCGTATGGGCAACGATCGCGGGATTCAGCCCGAAGAGATCGCTTAAAAGGCCCAAAAAGATCGGATAGGGAGAGGCCATATCCTTATACATTTCCCCCACCGGCATCCCCGGCATTTTTTCATTTACCTCATTCGCGTCGTACTCTCCCGTGACCGGGTTATACGCGAGCATGGTATTCCGCTCGATCGGCTCCAATGCCTCTGCCACAAACCTCGCGTCATCGGTATCCATATGCATCCTGACCGTTAAGAGCCCTGTCTGGAAGGCTGCCATAAGAAGAAAGAGGATCCAGATCGCGACCGTAAGGCGGTCCTCCCCCTCACCCCGATGGAATTGGAATACCGATATCCTCCTTTTGTATACAAAGAACACCGCCGCCAGAAATAACAGCGCGATACAGGAAATCCAGACGTTTTTCAACAGCGTATAAGAGGTCCGAAGGTAGATCATAGGAACCGAAAGCAGATAAAAGACCGCAAGCTCGGTCACAAATCCAAAGCAGAGGTTTTCCGCAACAGAAATCCCCTCTCTCCTTCCGAAAAGACAGCTGCAAAAAAACCCCAGTATAAAGGGACAGACGATCCCCCATATCAAAATAAGAAAAAGATTACCTGCTGTTATCATTTTTTACGATCTTATACTCATCATATCCGCACTTTGTATCGAGATACTCCGCGTCATATCCGCCGCCGTAATGCTCGTTCAGATAGGTCAGCTTCTCCCTGATAAAGATATTATCCGCGACGATAACGTTCTCATCCGCTCCCGCAAGCGTCCGGAAAGGGTTTTCATAACCGAAACGGTTCACGACTCCGTCGGTGATCGGCGAATTCACATACCAGCTCGAGATAAAGACCAGATTGTCAAGGCTTCCCTCCGGACAGGGCCTTAGAACATCATATTTCCAGGCATTCTGAAAGGTAAAGGAATCGATCACAAACAGCTTGTCCTTATGCTCCGCCGTATAGGCAATATATCCGTTATAGTCATTCTCCGTCCGCTTATGGCTTTCGTAGTCCAGCCGATCCTTCATCAGAACCGGGCAGACGGAGATCGCAATCAGAAAGGCTGCAAGTAAGAGCTCTCCCGTATAGGAGGGGGCCGTCCTTTCCTCAGACCCTGTTTCAGAATCAAAGGTCCGGCAGCTGCTGTCTTGCTCCGATGCAGTTACCGCGAATTCATAGATAAAGCAGAACAGCATCGCGATCAGCGTCGCGTATACGATCCGATGGGTCCAGCGGCCGCTGTACTGATAATAGGTAAGGATAGCAAAAAGCGCGGCCAGGCTGAGCGCCAGATACAGAAGGGCAGTTTTATCCAGAGGCTTATGAGCCCGGCAAACCGCCAGCAAGACCAGCAGAAAGAAAAAGACCGCCGCTCCCAGAAAAACCGGGTTCATGATCAGGATATCGTCATAAATATGCTTCCCATAGGCCTTGAGCATCGTCAGATCAAAGGCTCTGGGCTCTGCCGCCGCAAGGATCGCCTTCATCTTCTCGACCGTAAGGATCGTATTGTCCGAAAACTGCCAGGTCATATAGATCAGAGCGTCGTTTTCGGAGATATCCCATACCTCCGACAGCCAGTCCGCCACCTGCTCATTGTTGTAGTCCATCAGGTCATAGCGGTAATCGATCAGTTTCGTCCTGGTCTCGCTGTAATCCATATAGGCAGACCAGACCGGATCATTCCCGTAGAGCTTCGCATTATAAATAAGGAAGCAAAGGATAATGACAAAGGCCGACGCAAAGGCACGGACATACAAAAAAAGTACCCGGAAAAAACGCGAGGACCCACCGAAGGCAGCCTCCTCCCCTTCCTGCGCTGACTCTTTCCGAAGCTTTCTGTAAAATTCCGAAAGAAACAGCACAAAGGCAAAGATACTCGCCAAGAAGAAGGAATTATCCCGAAGCAGCGCCCCGAAGATCAGGAGGATACTTCCAAAAATGAGATAGCCCCTGCTTTTTTTCCGTACATAATGCAGGATCCCGATATATCCCGCTATGCTCGCTGCAACCGCCGTCTTCGTATACTGAAGCGAGACGTAGAGCTCAAAAAACGAGGCCAGAACCGTAAGGAAAGCGATCAGCCTTCCGTTTTTGTAATCGCAGAGGACCCTTGTAATCAGGCAGAGCGCCGCAAAGCTCAGGATATACTGTAACAGACAGTACCACCGAAATCCGGGCAGCAGCCCATACAAAAGCCGCAGCAGACACCCATAGGCGTAATTGATATACATTAAATGCGGCTCTCTCTGTCCGAAAGCCCCCTCCGCGATCATCGCCAGGTAGGTATCATCGTTTTCCTCAAAGTACGGCTGAAACAGCGTAAAGGATAAAATAAGCGCGCAGAGATTTACCACAAGAGTATAAACCGCCGGTTTTTTCAGCCATTCAAGGACCCGCTTCATCGATAGACCACCGCCGCTATGAGAGGGATCAGGTACATCGCAAGGAAGACCACCGCAAAGAGCGCCAGATAAAGAGGTGTCATGAAACCTTCGGCTTTCCTGCTCACCTGATCTACTTCGTCTTCTATGATCTTTATATTCTGCTTCCGGATGATCAGATTCGCGATATATACCGCAAGACTCATCAAGGAGATCACAATCCCGATCCCCATCCCGCTCGGGAAAAACTTCAGTGTATAGGTATTTATGCCGCTGTAGAGCGGGATCGCCGTAAACAGTCCGCTGTACGAATAAAGGATATCCGACTTCTTATTATTGACCCGAAGGCTCCATCCGTCGTCATAGGCGACAGGGAGCAGCATGACCGTACTTCCCGCGGCCTCCGGAACATCCGCCGTAAACGTCAGTGTATTCTTTCCCGCTTTTACAAAATCCCCGGGATAATCCGCGTAGCTGTCACAGAGGGCGTTAAGCTTCCCCAGGTCGAGCTCGGAGATATTGACGGGATATTCCTCCCCCAGCTCGAAATAGGTATCAACGACCACCGTCACGCTCTCGTCCTCGAAGGTCCCAAGGCAGACCAGATTATTGTTGAAATGCGCGGGGTAAAGGATATTGAGGGGATCTCCGATGGTCGGGACCGGGACAGCCCTGCTCTCCTCGCCGATGACCGTGATCGTCATATCCGCGTCTTCCTTGTCATAGTTTCCCGTATTCAGGTAGAGCGCCTTTTTCCCCGTGACCGTTTTATTTAAGACCGAACGCTTGACGATAACTCCCTGCGCGTCCAGCGCGACATCCGTGATAAACTGCGCCGTCTCGTCGACCAGCTGCCCCTTTCGGACGATAAAGCTGCTGATCTCCTGCTCATATTCGGTATCCGCCCCGGTCAGAGAACGGTACATCTGATTCTGAAGGTTCACGACATCCCGGTTCTCCAGCTCCGAGTCAAACATGGCACTGGCATAGACCGGGACCCCAAAGGGCAGCGTATAGCGGCATTTATACCAGGTATAATCCATCGTCTCCCCGGTCAGATGATTGATCACGATCGGAGCGGTATCTACCGGCTCATACAGCTCCTCATCTAAAGGTACGGCGCTCACGACATCCCGGATCCCAAGCAGAGCGTCGGTAAAGGCTGTTCCCCCCGCATCCAGGATCCTGGTATACTCCGTCGTATAGCCCCACTCCCCCGCCGACTTCTGTAAAGAGGGCGAGATCATATGCGTCCAGTTTGTCAAAGCGGAGCGCTCCAGAACAAAACCATAGTTGGAATTCAGGCTTTCATCCGGATTCTTGATCCGGACCAGTACCCCCTCCTCAAGCTCAAAGGCCTTTCTTAACTGCCTGCAGATCCGGATATACTCTCCCTCCTGCTCCGGCTCCTCTCCGTAGCCGGTCACAAAATCCGGCTCCCCATACATCAGAAAGCCGTAGCTTAAGAGCTCAAAGCAGAGCAGGATCAGACAGAGGGAATAATGGATTCCCTTTTTCCACAGCAGGATCAGGGTATAGCCGATAAAGCAGAGGACCATCAAAAGCGCTGTGATATGAAAAACCGTACGCAGCTGCATCCCCGGGTGCCTCTTGTACAAAAGGGCAAAAGCGCCAAACAGGATCACGGAAACAACGATCCCGGGCAGGGCTGACGGTTCGATGCCCATGATCATCCCGCTCCCGTTACTTTCCGTACTGTGACTACGGTCAGCATCTGAAGGTATCTCTTTCGTATCCTCTTTTTCGGGAGCAGGATCCTCCGTTATGGTTATCATGACCGGTTTTGCTTCCGCTTCTTTCTTTCTCGTAAATAGCCTCTCCGCATACATTCCCGCCAGACTTGCCACAGAAAAAGAGATGATAAATCCGTTTCGTATCGGATATTGAACATAAGAGCCGAAGTGCCATATCAGATTGACGCTCTCCAACACCAGCTCTAAGAGCATCAAAAACAGCAGCCCTACGGAAAAGAAGCGAAGTCTTCTGCTCCGTACGCGGATCCATCCGACAAAGATGACCGCGGCCGCAAAGGACAGATTGAACAGGGAAAACCATCTCGTCGTATAAGCCGGCGTCACCGTCTTTATGATCGAAAGATACTGCCCGACTGCCCCCATTCCACCGCTTCCGTTCTCAAACCGGGCGGAGGAAAGGGTCTGGATCAGCTGAGGGACGACGATAAAGGAGGACAGCGTAATCCCCAGTACCGTCGCAAAGCCAAATTCCAGGATATAATGCCGCTTCCGCTTTTTGGGAGCAACGAAGATCTTTTCCGTCACGAGTCTGAGCCCTGTATACAAAAACAGGAACAGTAGGATCATGATCCCCAGATAATAGCTGTTGATCAGGGTAAGAGCCAGAGCGATCACGTATCCTTTCGTATTTCCGCTCTCCATCATCCGGTCGTAAAAAAACATGATGACCGGAAGCATAACAGCGATATCCATCCACTGATTCGTAATATAGAGCATCAGCACAAAACCTGAAAAGGCATATCCGACAGACAGAAACAGTTCAAAGAAGTACGGGGTCTCATAGGTCTTATGCAGATAAAAATACATGGTAAAGGTCATTGCGAGGAGCTTTATGAGATGAAAGATTGAAAGGCTCTCCAGCAGATAATTTCTCGGAATGAATAAAAAGAAAAGGTTGAAGAGGCTGAAATTGCTGCAGCCGGAGGTGGACATCGTCATATTTACGCCGAGGGCGGAATAGAAGCTGTAGAAAAAGCCGGTCTTAGCGTGCAGCATATCATAGACATGGTAGTAAAACGCCGCGATCTGCTGCGCCATGTCATAGTAATCGATCGTATTGCTGCCAAACGGAAAAATGCGTTTCACGCACAGGATGCTCAGATAGATCACAAGCGTGACAAACATCGGGATCAGATATTTTTGCTGTTCCTTATTAATCTTCATACTCTTCCCACGAATTATTTTTTCACGATCTCAACAGAAGCTCCTCTTCCATCGGAACCTCCGTATCCGTAAGTACCCCCTCCCGATACATCGGATGGACCATGATCTCGACCTCTTTTTCTTCAAAGAGCGCCCTGCAGACCTTCGGATCGCCGCCGGTATAACCGACAAGATCGGCATATCCGCCAAACAGCTCGGAGGTCTGTTTGCAGAGCTTTTTTATACTCCTATTATACCAGAGCTTATACGCCCTGTTCAAAACATTTCCGCCCCGGTAAAGGTTTCTGCTGAGACGGATATAGGAAAACCGGTATTCTCTGCCAAGGACCTTAAGCGCCTGATAGACCGGAAGATTCGTATGTACATGATGATGCGAATCAATATGCAGCTTAAAGAAACCCAGTTCAAGATATCTGGTAAGCTGCGCCCGAAACTCTTCGGTGATCTGCTCGATCGTCAGAGAATCCATATACAGCCGGTATTTTGTATTGTGATAAAAGGCCTGATTGAAGCTCCCGTCCGCGGAGCAGATCAGGGGATTTTGGCGGATCGGCTGACTCAAGGGCATTCCCTCCGTCAGATTCAGATGCAGCCCGACCTGCCCCGCAAATCCTTTTTTCTTCGCAAGCTCCGCCGCCTCCGTCGCCCTCGGCATATTTGCCATCAGCGTCGTATGCGTGACATACCCCTTTTCAAAGGCTTCCGCGATGGCAAGATTGATTTCTCTGTCCTTGCCGAAGTCATCCGCATTAATTAATACTGCCATTATTATATAACTTTATACTTATTTATAATCTCCAATAGAGATACCCTGCCGTTTCGACCTCTCTCCGGTCTAAGATCGACTTGACATCTATGATCACCTTTCCGGAATTCTCCCCGGCTGTAAAAAAGCCGTCCCAGGCGGCAAGGGTCCGCTCCCTGTACTCCTTGTGGGCGACGCTTAGAACGATACAGTCTGCGTCAAAGCCCTCTTCCTCTTTTGAAAGTTCATATCCGTAGGCCCTGGTCAGCTCCTCAGGATCGGCGTGACTGTCTAAGAGCACCGGCCGGATACCGTATTCCTCAAGGAACCGTACGATCTCGATCACCTTTGTATTTCTGACATCCGGGCAGTTTTCCTTGAAGGTCACTCCGAAGAAGACGACCTTTGCGTCCCGAACGTTCTTCCCGGACAATACCAGCTGTTTTACGATATTTTCCCCGACGAAATCCGGCATATCATCGTTGATCTGGCGGCCCGAGCTGATCAGCCTGGAATGATACCCGAGCCTCTCCGCCTCATAGATGAAATAGTAGGGATCCACGCCGATGCAGTGGCCTCCCACCAGACCCGGCCGAAAGCCTAAGGCGTTCCACTTGGTATCCATAGCATCGATGACCTCTCCGGTATCGATGCCCATTTTATCAAAGGCCATAGCCAGCTCGTTGATAAAGGCGATATTGATATCCCTCTGGGAATTCTCGACGACCTTGGCCGCCTCCGCTACCTTGATCGAGGAAGCCCTGTGGACACCCGCCTCGATCACCAGCTCGTAGATCGCCGCGATCTCCTCAAGGCTTTCCGGATCGCAGCCCGAAACGATCTTTTTGATGTTCTCCAGCCGATGAAGCTTATCCCCGGGATTGATCCGCTCCGGCGAATAGCCGATCTTAAAATCCCTGCCGCACGTTAAACCCGACTCTTTTTCAAGGATCGGGACGCAGATATCCTCGGTCACGCCGGGATATACGGTAGATTCGTAGACGACGATGGAGCCTTTTGACATATTCTGTCCGAGCAGCCTGCTCGCGCTCTCGACAGGATCAAGATCCGGCGTTTTATCCTGATTGACCGGCGTCGGAACGGCAACAATATAGAAATCCGCCTCTGAAAGCCTCGCAGGATCCGAGGTAAAGTCTACCGTCGTCTCCCGGATCGCCTCATCCCCGACCTCTCCCGTCGGGTCTATCCCGGCTTTATACTTTTTTATCTTTTCCTCATTCAGATCAAAGCCGATCACCTCAACCTTTTTCGCGAACGCCACAGCAATCGGCATTCCGACATAGCCCAAGCCTACCAGGGCCAGCTTCTTTTTTCTGTTTCTGATATCTTCAAATAAGCTCATGTGATCGCAAAGATTCCTCCCGATTCGTTGAAAAGTACCTTCAATTACGATATACTGGATCAATGTACGGAATTAAGGACTGAGTCAACCCTATTCTCTCTGATCCGGACATTTGAAAAATATCATACCATGAATTCAGGGATTTTTCCATGTTTTCCATCCCGGGAACAATGATCCCTATGAAAAAACTATGTATCTGCCCAGTTACCCTGGGCAGATACGGCAGCCAGGGCAGCTTGCGCATTGGAAATGCCCTGGCTGCTTGGCCCCGATACTTCATTGGCACGCCACTCGCAAGTCTGCGAGCGGCTGACTGAGCAGTTACAAAACTATGCAGATTTTAAAAAAGAGCTTACCTTATATACTATTGCTTGCTGGAGCTTTCCTGCTAGGCGTTCGGGCGTTTTACAGCTTCTGCTGGTCCGACGAGTCCTTTTATTTTTCGACGGCCTACCGTTTCTATCAGGGAGACAGCATTTTTCAGCATGACTGGTTCCCAACGCAGCTGTCCGGCGTGATCCTTTTGCCCTTTCTGTCGGCCTATCTTGGGATTCACGGATCGATCGACGGGCTATTACTGTATTTCAGGCTGCTTTATCTGCTATTTTCCTTCTGCTCCTCCATCGCGGCCTACCGGCTCTTAAAGGAGCATTTTGGGGAGCTTCCGGCTCTTTCCTCCGCTCTCTGCGTTCTGTTTTACGCTCATCTGAATATCGCGACCCTTTCCTACTATACGATCTCCGTTCAGTGCTTCTTTTTAGCCATGCTGCTGATCTATTACTGGGAAAAGCTCGGGTCCTGGAATAAAAAGGCTTCGAAAAACATACTGATCCTTGCGGGCTTCTTCTACGCCCTTTCCGTACTGGCCCTGCCGACCATGGCCGTGGGCTATGTACTGACCTCACTGCTTTTCGGGATCCTCCTTCTGTTTGCGGGACTTCGTCCCTCTGCTCAGCTTTCCGCCCGGATCAAAAAAGCAGAGCTTCTCTGGCTGTGGAAACATACTCTTCTCGGGATCCTGATCCCAGCGGTCTTGTTCTTTATATTTCTGCTTTTCAATGTTTCAATATCTGATTTCATACAAAATATTCCGTATGTACTTACCGATGAGGAGCATGGGACCAGCTTCGTCTACCCGATGAAGAAATTTTTTATCGGTATCAATGAGGTCTATGGGAAATTCGCTTATCTTGGATACCTTCTGATCCTGATCTGTCCAGGGCTTGCTGTATGGAAGACGGCGCATGAGAAAAAGAAGCTGAAGCTCATACTGTTTGCTGTTGATATGCTCTTATTTGTCAGTTACTTTATCCTTGGCTTCGGACATACCGGCTATATCCAGACCGCGCTCTGCCTGACAGCTCTCCCGCTGTTCTTTCTGACAGAAAAACGGGATTACGCCGCCTTTTTTACCTTTTTTGTAAACGGAATGATCTTTTCGTTAGTTTACAGCTATTCCTCCAATGGCTATCTCTATATCCTTGCCATGGGGCATTTCATCGCGAGTATCGCGGGAATAAAGTTTATCGTGGATTTTTCAGGAGAATTCCGGGAAGAACAGGCAGCATACAGGGGAGCGGTAATCGCTGCCCGGCTGTTTTGCGCCCTGATCCTTCTGTCGGTGACGCTTACGACCATGACGCTTCGGATCGTCAACATCTACCGGGATGCCCCCCTTTCCGCGCTCACCGGGAAAATAGAGGCCGGGCCGGCAAAGGGCCTGTATACAACAGAAAAACATCTGACGCAGTATAAAGAAGTCTACGAGACTCTGCTTGCTTACTGTCAGAGCGAAGACCTCCCGGATCCTGCTGCCAAAGACGATGAGCCTGTATCCACTGAGGGCATGGCAGCTTCCCGGGAAGAGGAAGCAGGCGTCGGCTTGAATACTATCTTTATTTCAAAATTACTGCCCTGGGGATACTTATGCACAGACCTGCGCGTCGGCGCTCCGACCACCTGGCGGACCGAATTAGGGAGCGAGCGTCTGCGGGAATACTATGAGCTGAATCCCGACCGGATCCCGGAGCTGGTTCTTGTTCTGAACGATGAGTACGGGACCTACGATACCTGCGGCGACGTCGAGGCCGATCCGAACCCCAACGCGAAGGAGCTGCCCGAGGGCTTCCTGACGGAATATATGAGGGAAAACAATTATGAAACGCAGGAGACTGCCTGCGGGATCCTATATAGAAAACCGCGGTAAGCTGTCAACGGTGGATCCCCGGATTGCTCATTCTGCGTGCTCCCAGGGCCTCCGAAATCATAATATCTCATCCACCCGCTCACTCAGCGCAAACACCAGAAGCGGCGCGATCTGCATCAGAACCCGGTTGCCTGAATCCCCGAAGCTCTCCTGCATCGGGTCCCCTCTGGCAAAGCTCACGGCAAGCGTAATCAGCAGATATCCCAAAACGATAAATTCCATATAGGACATAGCTGGTGACGGACCCTTAGATGTCGACTCAGACTCCGAGGCAGGCAGCAACGTCTGATCCTGTCTTCGGTTCAGCAGTCTGCAGACCAGGATCAGAACGACCGCACCGAGGACCACGATCGGAAATACCCCCCAGCCCGATTGATGCGTCAGATTTCTGCCGAAAGCTTTCAGGTTTTCGATATACAGGGCACGGTCCAAAAATAGTAAAACAAGATTTACTAAAGTTAACATTACCAAAACCATTTTCCAGACCAGCTGCGTTGTATCCCTGTCTGTTATAAGCCGGTAGACAAGTCCGGATTGCCCTGTTTTAGCGGCTTTAAATACATTAGTAATTTTAACTTTACTAATCAGAAATACATATAAAAGCACCAAAACCAAAAGCTCCAGAGCAGCTTTTCCTTTGCTTAGAAACGTATAAGCCGCTATGATTTCCATCTGAATAAAGATCCGGTAAAAATACAAACCGTGGATCAGGATACAGGGCAGGACGATCAGATTCGCGATCCACAGCACTCCGGACGACCCGGATCCCTCTCTCCGCCCTCCGGGAAACGCATAGGCAAAGACCACAAAGATGACAAAGACCATTCCCTCCATGCGTAGGGTCGAGAGAGCGACCGTAAGCACCGACAGCACGATCCTTTCTCCCAATCCCTCGTTTCGTGGGACCTGTTCTCTTTCGTCCGCCTCCTCCGATAAAAGCTCCTCTGCTGTCAGAACACAAATAAACAGATATTCCATAAAATAGAAGTTTGACATTGCCCATCTGGACAGAATAAAGAAAGGCATCGCTGTGACAAGCAGCAGGAACGAAAAAATAACGGAATAGATAGATTTTGTTCTTCTTCGGATCATATAGACATAGAATATCAGGAAATCAATATTAAATGCCCACTGGATCCCGAAGGTTTCATTGAAGCCGAAGAAATACGGCAGAGTCCCGATCAGCGCCGAACCCAGACCCACATCCGTCAGAAAAACGTTATACTGCTTTCGAAGCTCCCCATAGGTCGCAAGGGCCCTGGGATACAGCGAATAATAATACATGGAATCATTGGAGAGGCTGATCGGAAGAAAACCGGAGCAGGAAATGACAGCGACCAGAAGAACGATCCCTGCGACAAACAAGAGTCTTCCGGCACCCATCCCCTTCTTCTGCTGACCAGGCGCATCCTCAGTCTGTACCGGATGCGCGAAAGGCTGTCCCGGGTTCACGAAACGCTGTATCCTGGCAGTTATAAAATGCGTCTCGAATCTTCGCCAGGCAAAGGCTGTCACCAGAAACAGAAGAAGGACGATTGCAAGATGCCTGACCGAAAGCCCAAGCCTTCCGATCAACAGAAGCATTCCCGAAATGACATAGAGGGAGAGCCCTGTCGGATAGGCAAGCAGAACTAAGAACAGATCTGCTTTTCCAAGACAAAGCCATATAAAGAAAAGCCCCAGCAGAAACAGTAAAATCACCGTCACCGTCTGGGCGAGGAAGAATTCCCACCGGAATCCTGCCAGATAATCAAGGATCCATTCCTGCAAGCCTTACATTCTCCTCATAATATCGTTTCGTCATCAGATAGATATCCTCAAGCTCCGCATCCCCCATAGGCGACGCCCACAAAAGGACCAGCTCCCTGCTCGAAGCGATATCCTCCCCCGCCGAATCCTTAGCCGTATTGATATAGGCGTAAATCTCCGGCAGATGCTCGTAATAATACCAGTAATAGTAAAAATAGCTCCCCGTCTCATCGAACTGCGGCGTACAGATAAAGGAATAGCGGTACATATCATTTGCCATTCCCAGCCGCCCAAATTCCTCCGAGATCTGCTCCTTTGTCAGCATCGTATCATTCATAGAGGCATCCTTTACGGTCTCTCCGCCGATAAAAGGAATATAGGAAGCCGAATTGACCGCATGATAGTAGGAATACAGCCAGTCCTTTCCCATATCCTGCGCATCATCGATATCCATCGGGTCGTCCTTCATATAGACGGTTTTTCCCTTAATCAAAAGCGGCAGCAGACTGTCCGGGTATTCTCCGGTCTCCGCGAATTCCTTTTGATAAAAGGTCTGCGATACCGGCTGATAGGACGCAATGATCCCTTTAGTAAAGTATACATTATAATACGCGCTGAAAGCCACACAAAAAAACAGATATCCGGCAACGATATATCTGCGCAGATTTCCCCTGAATTTATAATGATCTGTGATCAGCAGTATGACGGCAAGTACCGTCAGCCCACCTACAAAAGCAAGTCTCATATGCTCTCCGGCTTCGTACGAGCGTCAAGATAAGTCGGCCTGTTTTTTTTGATATAACAGAGCAGCTGTCAAAAGCGTATCATCATCCCTGTTTTTTTTCAACCCAAAACGAACGCGGCCCGGATATTGTAGTAACGACCGTCAAATGGTATACTGATTTAAGGAGCATTTCACTGTATTACTTGCAAAGCGGTATAATATTATATGTATTTGTACAACACAAGGAGATTTTTATGAAAAGAAAATCAGGTACAAGATTCTTATCGGTATTATTAACGCTCGGGTTAACCGCCGGTCTTGTTTTCCCCGTCAGCGTTTATGCTGCGCAGGAATCCGATCAGCCATCCGAAAGCTATGAGGAGGAGCTGCTTCTTGCTTACGGTCTTTCCGGGATGCCGGAGGACTTTGAACTGAGCGGGGAAGAATATGCCCTGAAAGCGGATTCCGCGGCGCATACGATAGCGGATTCCCTCTCAGAGCTGGAAGAAGGTGTGGATTATGCGGCAAATGAGGTATTTTTTCTGGCTGAGGATGAGACTTACGCAAGACAGGTAGCAGCTGCATACAACGCGGAGCTTACCTCATTTGAATACGGGGTCGCGGTCCTTTCCCTGGATCCGGAGAAAACCTCTGTAGAGCAGGCTGTCAAGGCCGGCGAGGATCTGCGGCTCCCTCTTCCGCACGTCAGTCCCAACTATATAACATATCTGGATGATCCTACGGGGGAAGAGGTCGTTTCCGATGGATCTGGGCTGGATCAGCTGGGCGCAGGAGAGCTCGTACCGGAAAGCGACCGGGAATACTGGAGCCAGTTTTACGGCGACCCTGCCCTCGAGCCGGACTATATCTATGACGGTAAAAGCGCATATCAGTGGATGCACGATGCGGTCGGAACCTATAAAGCATGGGGAACGACGACGGGAGATCCGGATATTCTGGTAGCGGTAATCGACTCCGGAGTCTATTCAGACCATGAAGAGCTTGCCGGGCGGGTAAGTACAATAGACGTACTCGTGAATGAAGACCCCATAGATTATAGCGGCCACGGAACCCATGTCGCAGGGATCATAGCCGCGGACGGAGGAAACGGCGTGGGTGGCGTCGGTATCGCCCCGGACGTTTCTATCTTATCTTTGCCTGTTTTTATCTACGATGAAGATGAAGGAGTGTCCTACTGTACACAATCGGATGAGGCCAGGGCGATCAATGCCGCGGTCAGCGCCGGAGCCGATATAATCAACATGAGTCTGGGCGGACCTCAGTACAGTCCTTATGTGCAAATGGCTGTACTGGACGCATATTATGAAGGAGTGACCATCGTAGCCGCCATGGGAAATGAAAATTCAAATAACCTGGCTTATCCGGCAGGCTACGATCACGTAATTGCGGTAGGCGCGCTGAATCAGGGAAATATCCGCACCGATTTTTCAACGTGGGGCAGCTGGGCGGATATTTCCGCTCCCGGCAGTCAGATCTTTTCCACCTGGAACGGACATGCCGATGCCATTGAAAAGAATAATGAAAACTGCGAAAGCCTATATGCCTCCTGGGACGGGACCTCCATGGCAGCCCCGGTCGTAGCGGGAGCCTGCGCTCTGTATATGAGCGCGAATGGACATGTTTCCCCTGACGTAATGGAGAGTGTTCTTAAGAAAACCGCTGCAAAGGTCAAGGGCTCCGGAATGGGTGCCGGACTCGTAAATGTCGGTGCCATGCTCCCCGGAGGAGACGATACGGCTCCGATCGTAGATACGGATGGCGACCCCCTTACGAAGCTGTCACCGAACTCCAGCTTACACTTTTATAACGGCACCGATCAGGAGGACAGTGATTACAGCGAGGGCTTCGGATATGTTTACACCCTGGATGGAAAGAATCCTGCCGTCAAGGACGGAGCCGTTACACAGGGGTATCTGTCCGGGGATGGCAACGTCGCTGTATACAATCTGCTGGCAGAGCATATCATTGTTACTGGCCAAAGTTATATTCTGAAGGTCGCAAAGTTATCTCCGCAGGGGAAGCTCGGAAAGGTATATCAGACCACTATCCGGGTAGAGTCTGACGACAGCGAGGAGCTCTCTATCGAGGGCCCGGATTATATCGCAAGCGGGAAAACAGCTGTCTATAAGGCTTTGTATCAGTCCAGCCGGTTTACGAACGCGGGAACAACCTGGTCTATCGATCCCGATACTGCTATACCGGGGGTTTCGATCCAGGAGAAGACCGGAAAGCTTACCGTCGAAAAGACTGCTCGCGTTCCGTCCGAGATCACGATCTTAGCCGTTTCAGAGATCGATGAGGATGTATATGAAGAAAAAGAAATCCTGCTGGTCGCACCGGCTTCTGCCGTTGAGATCAATGCTTATGGGGAAGATGACCTAGATCCGGAGATAAATATTCCCGGCTATGGCAAAAAGGGAGAGCTGCAAACAGTAAGAATCTATAGCTCTGATCTGGGCTCTGAAGAAAATTCTGTCCTGCTTGTGGGAAGAGTAACCGGAAACGATTCTTATCCGGTATTCACCAGCGCAAACCCGGGGATCGCGTCCGTGGAGGAGACTGAAATTTACGACGGGGCCGCGGTTGTCAGAATAACGGGGCATAAGGCCGGGAAAACAAAAATTACCTGCCAGGCGCAGGACGGTTCCGGAAAGAAGACTTTTATTACTGTTCAGGTCATCGTACCGGTCTCAGACATTACTGTTTACGCCAAGGGCGATCAACAGCAGGCAGTCGCGGCAGGAAAGTCGATCCAGCTGTATGCTGCCCTGGGAACTGCCTACGGCAAGCCGACGTTTTCGAAGGTAGACTGGAGCATCAACGAAGTCGAAGGACATAATACAAGTATAGGGGACAGCGCCGCAAAACAGTATCTGACTCTGAAAAACGGAAAGCTCACTGTAAATAAGAATATTCCTCTTTACAGCGACAGCTGGTATGAGGTGACCGTATCCGCTTCGGCAGCGGACGGAACAGATGTGTCGGGAAGCAAAACGCTCATCGTTACAGCTCCGACGACTGCTCAGAATTCCTTTGTGGTATATCCTGATTATAAGCAGAAAGCCGGAGCCCTGCCTGCGGGAATAAGTGAATCTCTTATCGTACAGTCAGATTTCTGCCAGGCATATCAGCAGGAGTCTTTCGAAGATCCGGATCTTAGGCGCATAGGTCCGGTGATCAAAAGCAGTAATCCGCAGGTCGTGTCAGCAACGTATTCCGGCCCTGCGCTTTCCGATGATGAAGAAGGTATCGAATACTGGTTTTCAGTAACCACGTATAAAAGGGGAAGCGCCACCCTTACCATCTCCTATCCGGATGGCTCCGGAAAGAAAACGACCTTTAAGGTTATAGTATATTAAGAAAATCGTAATCAGACGCGGCTCAAAACGAAAGCGGAAACCAGAGTACTCACGAACGGCAGCAATAGCAGGAAATGGAAAAGAATTTCGTTATTGAGTATAAAACAGAAGAAATCTGTGTTATACTAAGGAAAGGCTGATCATATCGGCCTTTCCTTAATTGTTTCAGGCAGGTTTTTCCCTTCTGAATGTTTACGTCTGAACGTTTGAATCTGTGCTTCCCGGAAATCAACCTCGCCGGAAAATAGTAATAGGGGGCAGCTGCTGTTTATGGCAAGCGACGAACTGTACAGAAAAGAGCGATATCTGTCGAGTATGCGTCCGATCCTTCGAAGGGACGCTCTTTTTTCCGATTCCTCTCCTAATTTCTTAAGACCCTTTGAGCCCAGCGCCTACGGGCAGGTGACTATCCGCTTCCGAACGGCGAAGAATAACGTCGACTACGTTTTTGTGATCGTAAATCACGACCGTTTTCTGATGGATAAGGCAGAGAGTATCGGGAATTTCGATTATTACGAATACGAGCTTCAGCTGGAAAATGAGACCGTAATCTACTACTTTGAGGTTGTGGTCGGCAATGTCAAGTGCCGTTACGATATGCGGGGCGCCGTGGATCAGGTGGATATGAACTTCTTCTTCCAGATCCGTCCCGGCTTTGCGACGCCGAACTGGGCAAAGGGCGCCGTTTTTTACCAGATCTACGTGGACCGCTTCTATAACGGTGATCCAACGAATGATGTTCTGACAAACGAGTATCAGTACATCGGGGACAAATCCGTCCGGGTGGAAGACTGGAGCAAATATCCTGCCGCCATGGGCGTTCGGGAATTCTATGGGGGCGATCTTTCGGGAGTTCTTCAGAAGATGGATTATCTGGCGGAGCTTGGAGTCGACGCGATCTATTTCAATCCGCTCTTTGTCTCCCCCTCCAATCATAAATACGATATTCAGGACTATGACTATATCGATCCGCATTTCGGACGGATCGTTGAGGACCGGGGCGAGCTGCTTCGAAACGACCAGAGCGAGAACAGAGAGGCGAGCCGCTATATTAACCGCGTAACGAATAAGGCGAATCTTGAGGCCTCCAATGAATTGTTCATCCAGGTCGTCGAGGCGGCGCATAAGCGTGGGATCCGGGTAATCCTTGACGGAGTGTTCAATCACTGCGGTTCCTTTAATAAGTGGCTCGACAGGGAACGGATCTACGAAAACGCGGAAGGCTATGAGAAGGGCGCTTATATTACCAAGGACAGCCCTTATATGGATTTCTTCCACTTTTTTAATCCGGATGCCTGGCCTTATAACGGAAGCTATGATGGGTGGTGGGGGCACGATACTCTGCCGAAGCTGAATTATGAGGCTTCGAGAAGGCTCTGCGAATATGTTTTCGGGATCGCGAAAAAATGGGTCTCTCCTCCCTATAACGTGGATGGCTGGCGGCTGGACGTTGCCGCGGATCTGGGGCACAGTCCGGAATTCAACCACTCCTTCTGGAAGGAATTCCGTAGAGTCGTAAAGGAGGCCAATCCCAACGCGATCATCATCGCGGAGCATTACGGAGACCCCTCCAGCTGGCTGCATGGCGATGAATGGGACACCGTGATGAACTATGATGCCTTCATGGAGCCCGTGACCTGGTTTCTGACCGGGATGCAGAAGCACAGTGACGACTTCCGGCAGGATATGCTCGGAAACGCTGACAGCTTCTTCGGCGCGATGGACTGGAATTCTACGAAGCTTCCTGCTCCCAGCCTGTACGTCGCTATGAACGAGCTCTCCAATCACGACCATTCCCGCTTCCTTACCAGGACGAATCACGTCGTCGGAAGAGTTGCGGATAAGGGCCCGGAAGCGGCAAATCAGGGAGTCAATACCGCAGTTATGCGGGAAGCGGTCCTGATGCAGATGACGTGGCCCGGGGCACCGACGATCTACTACGGCGACGAGGCAGGAGTCTGCGGCTTTACGGATCCCGACAATCGACGGACCTATCCCTGGGGGCACGAGGACAAGGAGTTAGTTGCCTTTCACCGGGATGCCATCAAGATGCATAAGGAGAACGAGGAATTTATTACAGGCTCCCTCCGTATGCTCTACAAGGATTATAACGTCATCGCCTACGGGCGGTTTACGGATAACGGCCAGAGCCTTGTGATCATAAACAATAACGACTGTGAAAAAGAGCTTGAGATCCGCTTCGGCTGGCAGCTCGGCGTGATGCACGAATGCGTTCTGGAAAGTATATTGTATACAGATTATAAGGGCTACAGCACCGAGATCTTTATCTATTCCGCTGAAAAGGGAAGGCTAAAGATCAAGCTCAGGAGTTATTGCGGTATCGTTTTGAAGGTTGTGAGAGTCTGAGCAAGCCCATAGCAGCAGCTGAGATTCAAAGGAGCTCAGCAGCTCAGCAGTAAACGTCGTAATGACAAGGATCGTGTCGTTTGCTATATAATAAGGAAGCAAAAAATGAGAGAAATGGAATTTAAAATGGAGCGGCAGGGGCTGCTTACGGTGGGAGAAAAAATCACAATAAGCGAAGGAGTCCTGCCGACCAGCTTTTATTATACGATCAATCCCTCCCTCGCCATGTCGGGAAACTATACTCAGAGAGAACGCCTGAAAAGCAGAGAGGGCGTTGTAAAAAGCATCGAAGAGCGTCCGCAGGGCTATTATGTGATTGCGGAGTTTAATGAATAATAATTGATCCGTTTAAAATTAAATTGATTCGAGGATTTCTGTCGCGCTCATTAAATGAAGCTTTGCCGATATTGCCGGATTATTATCTGAAACCTCTACTATTGATTCTTTCGGAATTGAGAAAGCGCGCTTCTGATTTCTTCCTCCGGCGCGGCAATGCTACCCTGGATCATTTCCTTCGAGCCGCCGCATTTTGCCGAAAACCGGTTCTTTAACAGCTCTGAAGCTTCCCTGGCATCTCCGCAGTTATAGGAGAGGATGAAACGATAGCCATTTTGCTCACTCCCGACAAAAACCGCGTTGATCCCCGTATGCTTCTCATTCAGCCGGTTTACGATCTTACGCTGGGCATTTGGATCTAGCTCATCGCCGATAAACAGGAGCTGAGAATCCAGCGTCTTAAGCTTCAGCTCCCAAAGCTCTTCCAGCGTTTCCTTGTATTTCAGCTTATAATCATTTCCTTCCTTCACCAGCTTTTCTACCGATTCCTTCAGCCGGTCCGTACCTGTCGTAAGCTTCAGCGCCAGCTCGTCCGCAATATCCTGAAGCTCTGAGATATAGGCAAAGGCACGTTTTCCCGCAAGAATCGTCAGCCTCGTCCCGCCCTTGTAATTAATAAAGCGAACGACCTTGATCAGTCCGACCTCCCCGGTATACTTTACGTGCGGCGCGCAGCAGGCGCAGACATCGATCCCCGGGATCGTCACCAGACGAATATCGTCTGATAGCTCCTTCTTACTGCGGTATTCGATATCCTTCAACTCCTCGGGCCTATAGTACCGGCAGGTCACGGGGATGTTCTGATAAACGGCTGCGTTGGCTTTCTCCTCTAACTCCCTGATATCGTCTTTTTTGAGCTGCTTTGAGGTATCAAGCGTCACGATATGCTCCGAAAGATGAAAGCCGACATTTTCCGAGTCCCAGTATTTATGAAGAAGCCCGGACAAAATATGCTCTCCTGTATGATTCTGCATATTGGAAAAGCGCTTTGCAAAGTCGATCCTGCCGCTCACTCTGTCCCCGGGGTGAAACATAAGGGGCAAAGCCTCGGATCCAGGTGAGCTTTCCGCTGCTTCTGCCAAAAGCTCCTGAACAGGGGTTTGAAGGGCTGCATCCGTGGCAGATTGGTGCGCAAATTTTGTCTGCCAATCTATTTCATGATAAATAACGCTGTTATCTTCAATCACGTGAGAGACAATGAATTCCTCTGTGCTGTTCTCATGCCGCAATATCCCGGTATCGGAGGACTGTCCTCCCTCCTCCGGAAAGAACATCGTCCGGTCCAATTCAACCAAAAGCACCGTACCGCCCACTTTCTCAACGGATAATACGGTCGCGGCAAATTCAGTTTCGTATGGAGTTTCGTCAAATAAGCGGATGGTTTTCATGTGATTTCAGATTTTTAGCGTACAGATGATACTCTCTCAATAATACATTCATGCTTTTTCTCAGCACTGTCCTTATCATAAGCTATTCCTACCAGCAGAAGCTCTCCGCCGTAGTCCTTTATTGACGCGGGATAATTTCTTTTCTTTATCTGGGCTATCGCTCCTTCTGCGGACTCATTCCATTTAAGCTCCACCAAGAGGGCAGGAACATCCTTGCCTTTTTTAGGAAAGTAAACTATATCAGCATAACCGGTTCCCCCCGAAAGCTCTTCAAACTGGATATATAGATCCTTATATGCGAAATAAGCAAGCTTGATTACTGCTCTGAGCGATTGTTCATTATTATAATGCAACGGTCCGTATTCCTCGGAATGGATTTTCTCGATCTGTCTGGCTACAGCCTCAGATCTTAGGCAGATTGTATCCTCTATCAGTCTGTCACTTTCTTTAACGCGCTCCAGAGTATCCTTATGCGACGTTTTTCTTATGCTCCTGGCAAATTCCAGCCTGATCTCCTCGTTCGGTATTCTTGCCGTCCCTGTCAGATTATTATATGACAGATATCCAAAATGGATAAGGAGAGTTAGAACATCATCCATAGAATATACGGATCTGACATCATTATTAAAGCCATCCGTGTCAACAGAAATCTCTATCCCCGCCATAAGTCTCTCAACTGCTTTCGACAAACCGTCATAATCCATATTTACGTATTGCAGCAAGCTGTCTGCCGCGGAGGACATTTTCCAGTAAGACTTAAAATCATTCTTTTTTACAGCACTCATCACAGAATTGGGATTATATACGGAACCTATCTCCGGCATAGAGTATCCGTCATACCATTTTTTCATTTCTGAAAATACCGCGCTGTTTTCCTCACAGAGCGTCCTCACCTCCTCTTCGGTAAAACCGACAAATTCAGCAAGCTCCCCGGCATCCAACATATTGTATTCCTGGAATTCTGAAACAGCAGACTGGGAGCCATCCTTTTTTATAGGAAGAATTCCTGTCATATAGGCTGCCGCAAATATCCTGTCCGTTTTGACACTACTTTTAAATAAAGTTCTTAAAAATTCAAGAAAAGCCTTTTGCTCCTCTGCTGCAGCGGAACTGTCACGGATGATAGCATCCCATTCATCAATGACAGCAATAAACTTTCTTCCTGTCTTATGAACAGCATTTACAAGCATATCCGTCAGAGCCTCTTCCTTTATATCCGGGCAAAGCTCAGTGATCTCTTCCGATAATTTCCTTTTTATATAGGCAACAGCATCTTTACATGATGAATTTCCTATGATGTCTGTCATATCAAGACATATAACATTATATTTGTTTAAATGCTCAATATAGCTTGCATCCCGGGCAATTCTAAAATCCTTGAATAATTCAGAGGAATCACAGGTTCTGTCATAATAGGCGCAGAGCATCTGGGCAGCAAAGGACTTGCCAAATCGCCTTGGTCGACTTATACAAAACAGCTTCTCCTTTGTATCGATCTTCTTATTTACCTCGGAGATCAGCCCCGTTTTATCCACATATTTACTTCTGCGAATCGTCGCAAAACCTTCATTACCGGGGTTTATATAGCTTCCCATAAAACAACCTCATATGTCGGACATAATACTATAAAGCAACCTCTAACAGATTGTAAATGCAAATCAGGGAGATACTATGACCTTGCAGCTGTTATGCTTGCCTCCCGTCTCCGTATATATTACTGTTTCCCCCACGCCGATTCCGGTTATCACCCCGTTGTCATCGACCATAGCGATCTCTTCTTTCTCAGATTTCCAGTCTACTGTCTTTATTTTCGTGTTCGACAGCGTAATCTTCTTCTTTTTACCTGTCTTCAGCTTGACCTGCTGAATTCTAAGTACCGGTTCCTTGACCTCAACATAGCATCTATAATCTACGCCGTCAATATTTGCAGTTATGACCGCCTCCCCACATTCCTTCGCCTCAAATTCTGCCTTTTTATTATAAAGATCACCTGTCTCTTTCAAGGTGAGCTTACCCGGGGTACAACTCCAGTCTGCTTCCTGCTTGATATTAGATAAGGACAACTTTAGCATACCTCCCGTAAGCAGTGAAACCTTGGACTTGTTCAATTTAGGAACTGTAACTTTGATGCTGTACTGATACTTTGCAGCCTGACTTCCTTCCCCATAGAATGCTGTAATCCTTACATTTCCGGTTTTCTTTCCCACTGCCATCCAGGTCCCGGTATCGTTCTGATATACGCTCACCATCTTCTCATTTGAACTGGTCCAACCAGTCGGCTCTTCAACCCCTGTTATATTCTCATTTAGCTGATATACTGCTCCTACCCTGAGAAGTTCAACCTGTTTTTGCTTTATTTCCGGCTTAAATAATTCAAACTCGACTCCTGTATCACTTTTTTCTGTCCAACCCTTCCCCTCTTTTTCCAGTCCGGTCACCGTAACCGTTGCTGCCTTTTTTGCAGTCATCACACCCTTGGCGCTAACGACTGCCGCTCCTTTTATTTCTGAAGACACGGCGTATTTTTGAAAAGTCGTTCCAAACAACTCCTCAAATACTGTATTTAAATCTGTCTTCTGGTTCAATGCAAGGTAAAGTTTATCGTCACAGGACACAAAAACCGTACAATACGCAGTATATCCACCATCGACCGTCTTTGCCTCTATTACAGCCTTCCCTTTTCTGATCGCCCTTACCTTTCCATTCTCAATTTCCACGATATCCGGCTGAAGGCTTTTCCATATAATATCCTTGACTTCTGCTGTTTCGGGGGTGATCACAGCCTCAATCTCTGCAGTAGCCCCGATTTCAAGAGACAACCTGTTTGTTTTGAGCGTAATCCCTTTAACCGAATAATCGTCAGCGATGCTCTTTTTCGCATGGGTCAATTGAAAACTGACCTCTGAGAACCCTTTCTTCCCACTTTTCAATGTATCCGACATAAGGTCACTGTAAAAATCCAGAAAGTCGTAAGTATTGTCATAGCCATTGTCCGTTGCGGAGTGAACCGACTCATACCCGGAAACTCCCATTGAACTGGAATTCGTCTCAATATCATGGAGCATTTCATGGATCAATACCGCAATACTCGAATCAAATAATCTTCCTTTATAGCTTAGGGTCTGCTCCCCGGCATGAAGACTTCGGGCCACATTGATTATCACCCGATAGATACGTTGACCCTTATATGTATAATAGTCGCCTCCCAGACCCTGCCAGCCACCTTCATAATAACTGCCATTTAAAGGGTGTTTCAGCAAAGGGGCATAGATAACAACCAGATCATAGTTATTATTCTCAAGACATCTGTCAAAATCAATATCTTTTCCGGGACCAACCGTCAAGTTAGCGCTTAATCCTGTAACCGAAGTAACCGGAGTATCAATTATCTCAACATCAACATTACTGATCTTCATCCTCCCCTCCGACATATACTGTACAGTATACGGAAGGATCCTTGTAACTCTGTCCTCAATTATCTGAACATCGCTATCGTTGAACGTATCATAATAATTATTCGCTGCATCAGAAATATTCGTATATATCAAAGTCAAAACGTTCCAATAATTATCCGTGACTATTTCATTTTGCGGATAAGCCCTCACCAAGCAAGTATCCTGCAGGGTGCCGTCCGCAGAAACGGCAGTTATCGTTACCTCACCTGGTTTAAGCGCTCTTGCTCTTCCGCTCGTTTCATTTATCCGGACCGTTTCAGGATCAGAACTCTTCCAGTGTACTGTTTTTCTTTCGCCGTTTTCTGTAAGATCTGTTGCTTTCAGATTTCTCGATTCACCGACAGTCATCGTGAAATCTTCGTTATGGATATGGAAGCCAAAATCTTTGACCAGGCAGGATGCTGCAGTATTTTGTGTAAGTGCACTGACAGCATTACCTTTTGCATCAGAAAACACAGACGGAAGCTTGATAACCGCTGAGCCGGAGATTACAGGCGCGGTTATATGATCCAGTAAATTGCAACCGGAGAGCATTCCTTCTGAATTGATATTCCCGGTGATTATGATGCTGCCTAAATCCAGATTTGCCAGCGACGAGCATGCGGCAAACATATATGAAGCATTTTCTACCTTTGAAATACTCTTGCTTCCAAGCCTCACTTCCTTCAGATCAAGGCATCCACTGAACATCTGACTAAAATCTCTTATATTTGACAACTCAAGGGAACTCAGATCCATAGATTCGATTCCGCTGCTGCCGAACAGCCAACTAACATTCTCTACTCTTGACGTATCCAAAGCACTTATATCGACACTCTTTAAAAGCGGGCAATTATAAAACACCCCGTTCAAGTTGACTACGGAAGAAGTATCAAGCCCTGAAATATCTACACTCTTAAGCGAGGTACAGTTATTAAACAGAAACGATATATTACCAGCGGAAACTCCCTTTTCCACCTGAAAACTCTCCGTTTTTTCAGGGACAAAGTAATCCCCATATGTTCCTGCAAAATCTATCTTCGTCTTATAAGCGATACCATTAATGCTAATGGAAGCCGGAACTACTATATTCACACTGTCCCCTTCGTACTTCAACAGCTTGATATAATCTCCGGATATATTATATTGCCACCCATTCCAGTAGTCGGTATCGACCCCTCCTAGTGGCTCTTCACCGGCATACTCCCCGCTGGATGGATACGTAATGATTTCTGCTAAATCATCCGTGATTCCCGTCAGCGCATAAACATCGCTTTGAAAGAAAAAGAACGAGAATACTATAAAGATACATACTATATGCAAGAAATCTCTAAGCTTTTTCATCGCCATCTACCCCCTCCTACGGCTTCACGGTAACCTGACAGCTGTTATAAACGCCGCCGGTATTTGTATAGATCGTCACTGTTCCGGGCAGGATACCATAAACCAGACCGGTAGAATCAACAACTGCGATCCCTTCATTCTCAGATTTCCAATCCACCGATTTAAGACTCATATTTTTCATACCTACTGTGATTTTACGCCCCACCCTGACGGTATACTCGCTTTTTTTCATTTCCGGCTTCTTTACACTGACCTGACAGGTATAACTCACGCCATCCAAGACAGCGCTTATCATGGCTTCTCCGTAACCCGTCGCCGTGATAACCCCATTCTCCACAACAGCAACCGATTCATTCGAGCTTCGCCAGGTCGGTGCCAGCTTCGTATTGTTCAGCTTTACTTTCTGCTGCTTCCCCGTGATCATCGTCAGGCTCTTTTTGCTGATGACTGGGATATTTACTTTAACTGTAAATGAATATTTGGCAGCGTTTTTCCCTTCTCCATATACTGCTGTTATTTTTGTTGAGCCCTTACCAACCGTAGAAATAAGACCATTTTTTTCGTCAACTAACGCGACCTTTTTATTTGAAGAAGTCCATAGTGTAGGAGTTATTGTACAATTTTCAATATTATCAATTCCAAAGATACTTTTTCCTGTTTTTGTCGCATTTATAGTTTTATTGATAAAAACTGGCTTTTCAACCTTTATTTTTATAGCATTTACATTATCAACAACCCATTTCTTTCCTGATTTTATATATCCAGTAATAGTAATCTCTCCTGGTTTCTTTGCTGTAACCAACCCTTTGTTTGTTATAACAGCACTATTTTTTGGATTTATTGCATACTTTCCATAGGATTGATCAAAATATGGCGTTATATCTATTTTTTGATTTACAACAATATAAGATATAAATTGCGTTTTTATTTCTCCGGATTCATCACTGTCTACAATATTGAATAATACTTTCCTATCTCCATAATAATAATTATTTGGTCCCTCTATACTTGAAATAGTAATAACAGCAATACCGACATTCACGTTGTTATCATATTTTAAAACATAATTAATATCTTCCTGTAATAACCCCACATCGAAACAGGATAGTGAAATTTGTGGCTTGATTTCTTGGCCTGTATACTCATATTCATTATTTATAGGACTTACATTGACTAAATGATTATTTAAATTACAAACAATATCATAAGATGCTGATTTACTACCATAGTAATTATTAATACCTTCCACAGATATTGTTTTTCTTCCAGGGTGAGAATAATCTAAATCTGGATAAGAAATAATATAGTCCGATCCATAATTTAAAATACTTCCATCTTTACCACGAACAACAACGTTTTCAATTTTAACTTTGTTTATAGAAGCCGAATATTCTAATCGAGAGGTTAATATAGTTATACTAGCATCCGTCAAATCATGGCTTTCATCTTTTATATCATCTTCATAGCCGATAAGAATATTCCAGCACGGGTTAGGATCAAATTCATAATTACTCAAATTGTGGCTGATTTGTAATTCATTAAAATAATTACCTCTATGGTCCCCGTAATCAAAAATTATTGTTTGTTTATTTTCTCCACTTAGAATTACACGATTACTTCCCGAAAATGGATTACACGTATAACCAAAATGTGAGTAATCAATTTTACAATTCCCTTTCACCTCTAAAATTCCGGCACTTAGATTCCATATAGGCGAATGCTGCGGACAAATAATATTTATATTCTCACCAACACAAAAATAATCCTCCTTATTATTCATAGTAACACAAGCATGGGCCGTTGGGTTTTGATATTCTAATGCATCATAGTTTTTATTTACTTTAAACTGTCCCTCATTAAATAATATCTGACCATAGTAATGATTTACATTTCCATTAATATCAATAATACCCTTATTGATATTTATATCACTTCTAAATATAACATCTCCGTTAACTTTGAATTTTCCGCTATTTATATCAACATCGCCTATTAGCACGATATCACCTGTTACTTCTACAATATGTTTATTCAGATCAAGTACGCCATTCCCTGTATGTTTTCCATTCATACTTATATTATTCGGAGACCAAATTTTTCCACCTTTACTTTTGAAAACCAAATCACTATCTAATCGGGTTAAACCAATCCCTTCGATTATAATCTTATCATTATCGAATAATACTGTACCTAGATAACTTTTACAATACCATGTCGTATATTCATTAGATACACTAAGTAAGCTGATAATTTGTTCATCTGATCCATTAAAAACAGTTTTATGATTAACGCCGCAATGAATCCCTCCTCCATATGCATTGCCTGTTTCAATCGCTGTATCTGGATCAGCATCCGATGTTTCAATTAGACTCCCCTCAAAATAGGTGGTTCCAGCTTCCCAACATAAAGAATTTCGATTTGACGTAATGTATGTATTACCATGTACACGAAAGATGTCATTTTCATTTGCCATTTCAAAATTACCCACATAATCATTATTATTTAAATAATCTTCATCAATATATAACTCCCCTTTATTTATAAATATTCTACCGTCGGAATGATGTAAATCGCCATAAACGCCTACATAACCAGAATTAATATCTAAGTCACAAACATGCCCATTGAAATCTGTTGTAAATACATTTCCATATATATTTAATTCACCATGATTTACATTGACAGAACTTGTTAATGTCACGTCTCCAATTAAATCAAGTTTTTTCCCCCCTAGATCAATTCCTCTTATAATCGAATTATCAACCAAGCACTGAGCATCTGACTTTAATGATTTAAAAGCCAACTTATGACAAAGTGCATTATTATTCTTTATTTCAAGTGTACCAAAAGAGGCAATTTTTTCGAATGTTTCAGCCAAATTTACCTCTTGATAGTTTGATCCGTCTAGTACTGTCAGATGCTCAATGTTTGATTTAGTACTAACATCCTCCAAGCTAACATTTCCTTTTAAAATAAGCTGTCCACTTAATAGTTCCGCATAGGAAAACGATGCATTCCCATCAATGCAAATTATATTTTCTGGAGATGTCATATATAACTTCCCGCCAAAATTTCCGGAAATATTGGCAGAGCCGTTTTTGATAAAACTATATGAATATTTCTTTGTAAAATCATCGACATCACCATGAAAATTTGCTTTTCCATTATCTAAATCAATTTTTAGTTGTTTTATATTTCCATCTACATTTAGATTATAACCATTCAGGTTCTCTATTGTTAAAGATATGTCATTTGTGCAGTTAATACTGATATCAGACAACATTTTTTTGGCCGAAAATTTATTATTGACTGTTACCGTTTCTTTTAATAGTTTTACAGTACCGAAATCACCATTAATAATATGGTTATTCCCCTCCATAGTCACAATACAGTTTTCACTAATTGAGTTTCCGCCAAACCACTCCGGGACGGCCCCATAGAGATAGATATTACCATTAAGATAAACATCCTTCGGTTTACTATAACTATACCCTTCAGATGTATTTATTATTGATTCTGCATCTCCATGTACAATAAAAGTGTCTCTATTATCTTTCATAGATATAGAACAATCCTCATCCCACATTACATTAACATCATTAAATTGTTTAGTATAATTGCCTTTTATATCAAAGATACCGTTTTCAAAGAAAATTGTACCTCTAATATGTTCAACATCCCCTGTTACTTTTAATTCTCCTCCATTAAGTTTAACATTTCCTTGTATTACCCCATTGCCGCCAATTCGAAGCATATATCCGTTCAAATCTAATGTGCATCGAGGATTAATTATTAAATCCCCCAAAGTGTCAAAATCCCCCTCAAGGATAACATCACTATCTATTATATAATCAACATAATGAGAAGTTACTTCAGTGTTTTCCTCTAGTTTATCTTGATAATCTAACACCGTAATGTTTGGTATAATGATTTTTTCTGGATCCTCGGCTATTACTTCATCATAATCATCAATAGGAACCACTATTACATCATCTGCATGCAGTTCTTCATTATAATCCACAAAACCATTATAGGCTATTTCTCCTGCATTATTAAAATAGTCTTTGATTATTTTTTGTATAAACTTACAATCAGCATTGTACTTATCGTATTCTTCTTTATCTAATGCTTTGTATATTACATTAACCATTCCAGATTTATAAACTGCATCATTAAATTTTATAGCATAATCAATACCGACTTGATGTAGTCTGCCCAAGACAATCATCGAAGTAGAATATTTTCTAGCACTGGTAATATCCATATTTTTTTCAAAATCTTTTTTATATTCACGTATTTGTGATTTTAAAGCATCTTCAAAGTTATATAACGTCTTGAGCGTATAATAAGTATCGATTATTTTATCAGTCCCAAAGAATAAATTGCTACCGAATTTCCCTATCCCTTGACCCGCTTGAATCATCAAACCTACCGAACCACAAATAGAAGTAACCCCTGTCCAAGCTTCTTTAAAAATCAATTTTGCAATTTCTCCTGTTGCTGATTCGCTAGAGAATAATAAAGCTAATTGATCAGAATTTAAACTTCCTGAGCATATGGTGGAGAATTCTCTAAGTGCATATCTTAATGCTAAATTATCCGTATGATCACTCATATCATAAAGAAGAATAGCCACCTCTTCCGACATCTCTGACAGAGCTTGAGCTTTTGAGAATTTTTCCATAACCTCTTGAGCCGTTGTGCATGTACTAATAAAATCTCCAATATTATCAATTCTTTTTAAAACACTTGAAAAAGTATCAATTCTCGTCAAATGTTTTCCTAGTAGTTCAATATTATCAGGCTCAACAACCAATTCTTTAGTAATGGATGAATCCAATTCGGCAAGCTTTTTCCATCCGGATATACCAAGTTTTTTATATGTATTATTTATTTTATCAAATATATTTGACGTGTCAGATTGATAGAGTACATCAAATAATATCGCTTGGCATGCTGCAACCTCTTTTTGAGAATACTTTGCTTCACTAGATAAATCAAAAGTTAGCGTTCTATATGCTCCTAGCTGGTTTTGAAAAGAACTATCCTCATTAAGATTTTCGACAAACTGACGATATATACCTTTATACCTGTTCATATAATAGTCATCGCCTTGGTCAAAATAATTTGCTAGCCACAATTCAAAATCTGATGCCGCAATATCATCATCTATTCCCTTGGAATATGCTAAAATCAGATCATCATAAATATTATGGTTAGGCGATGATGTTCTACTGTTTAATACAATATTTGCTGAATCCTCAAATAATACATCTTCATCCACAAAAACATAGATACTTGGAATATCAAATAGATTAACAGATTCAAGGAGGAAGACATCCTCTTTAAAAATGGGATTGAACATATATTCACCCAAACACTCTTCGGCATAATCCGAAATACATTCCCACTCTACTTCTACACTAATCATCTTATCCTTTTCGTCTAAAGCGTTGATTGTTTTGGGAAATCTAGTAATTAATTCATTTAATGGTATCTTTTTTTCTATATTAATATGGCTGCTCTCCCAACTTAATTCAACAAATGCTGAGACAGTTTTACCGACTTCCTCATGATTTGTTGATCCTATTTCAGTCGAATTGATGTTTTGTGCATTAGAAGCATAAATACATCTAGGCTGAAATAATACTAACATTATAATAGATGCAAGGATGATAATACTCTTTTTCACTTTGCTTCCTCCTTCGAATATTATTATTAATATCCTATTTATCAAAAAATCAGACGTGAGCCATCATAACAGCCTAGTCTGATCATTAAAATACCTTGCAACTGGCAACCATTTTAAAGGCCCTATAGCTTTGCGTCACAGGATTTCCCCTGCTTTGCTGATATAAAGGAAACGGCTTTATTCGTTTCACTTATGATTATTGTATACAAGCGTAAGCACCGTGTCAAGAATCCATTCCCCTTCCAATAACGGAATAAAGCGGAGGAATTCTGTACACTTTCTTATTTCCATGACATTTCCAGCTTTCTCCCTGTATTTGTGCATATTGCGACCGCAAACGGTCGCATTTGCGGAGCTTAAAGACCGCGGAGCGGTCTACATCGGTCGTGAGGCGAAGCCGAACGGTCGAAAGCGATAAAAGCAACTTATAAAGTATCTCAAGCTACCTCATAATGAAA
>JAFSXN010000119.1 GCA_017444015.1 Lachnospiraceae bacterium
AAGAAAAAAGGGAAAAAATAGCACGGGAGCCCTCAAAATGACGTTATATTCAGTATGTAGTTTTCAAGGAACATATTTAACAAAGTGCATAAAATCAGCATTTTGAGTGTAGTTGTAAAAACACACGGGAATTAGAGATAATGAGCCGAAAACCCTGAAATATTACGGCAGGATGAAGGATCTGGAGAAGGTGGCGGGAGAGGATTTTTTTCGTATCCACCGGGCATACCTGATCAATCTGCGGTTTGTCCGATCCTATGAGAAGGAGGCGGTTCAGTTATTAAACAAAGAGCTTCCTATCGCCCGGGCGAACTATCAGGGCTTTGTGAAGGCGTTTATGCGGTACCAGGAAAAAGGGTGAGCAGATGCTTGATCCTGACCTGATCCCGGTAATCCATGAGTATGTGATAAATACGAAGCTTGTGGCAATGGCCCTTATCTATGGAAGGTGGCTGTCTCCCTTTGTATGGGAGAAAAGGGCGGCAACCGCTGCGGCCGTGGCCTATGCTGTCCTGACAGCGGCGTTTAATTTCCCGCCGTTTGATACGACATTCGGTCTGCCGCTTTTGCCGAAGCTCCTTTATATGATTCCGGTGATTGTTCTGTATCGTATAGATGGAAAGAGAAATCCGTTGCAAAAGATTTTTCTGTGCAGTGTCTTTATGATCCTCCGATGGCTTGTGATCGAGATTTTCTCCGAGCTGGGCTTTTTTGAAAGAGATCTGATCTTTGAGTTTGAGCTGTTTCGCAGCAATATCCCGGCAATCCTTGCGGAGATGGCGGTATGGTGGGTGATCGATTTCTTCGGGACCCTTCTGCTGCTGCACTATTCCCTGGTTTTCCTGCAAAGGATCTATCGGAAGAAAAATGAGGAGTTAAGCGGGAGGGAGCTTACCATGCTGCTTGCCCCCGTCAGCCTGATCATAGCCGTAAAGCCGATCATACGCGATTATTATGTGCTCTGGATGGACGGGATCGAAAACGGGAGCATTCAGGAGAATATTCCCGGCGATTTCGTCAAGCTCCTCTACTGTATCCTGTCTTATGCGGTACTTCTGGTCGTCATCTCCTTTTATGAACAGATCAAGGAGAGCAGAGAAGAGGAGCATGCCCGGGCTATGATCGGCCAGCAGGTTACGGAAATGGAGAGCCATATCAGACGGGTTGAGAGTCTGTATGACGAAATGCGCTCGTTCCGCCATGATATGGGGAACCATCTGACGGTGTTGACGGGGCTCTTGGATCAGGAGGATCATAAGGAAGTCGTCAGCTATATAGAAAACCTGACCGGGAGCCTGCAAACCGTTCAGCCTACGGTTAAAACCGGAAATGCCGTTACCGATGTGATCCTTTCGGAATACGCGGAGAGATTTGAAAAAGCGGGACTGGATTTTCAGTACAGCTTCCGGTTCCCGCAGGGACTTTCGGTTGACGCGTTTGATGTCAGTGTGATCCTGAATAACGCTCTTCAAAACGCTCTGGAAAACGGGGAACGGTTTGTCAGACTTTCGTCTTCCGAGAAGGGAAAGGTGTATCTCCTGGATATCCGAAACGGTATCGGGGAAAGGTTTGAGGTAGATCCGGGGACGGGGATCCCCGCTACGACGAAGACAGAGGAGGGTCACGGCTACGGTATCCGCAATATCCAAAATGTTGCGCGCCGCTATAAGGGTGACATTGATATCAGGCAGGAGGAGGGAGACGAAGGGCTTATTTATGTTCTGATCGTTATGTTAGTTGCCTGAAGGTCTTGACAAAACAGTCTACTATTGTAACCTATTAAAGGTCGACAATAGTAGACTATTTATTTTAAGAAAACCGAAATGCTGTAAAAGGTCGGATGCATACTGTGCCCGGCTCGTAATTGTTCAGACTTTGACTGAACATGAACGGTTACAATTATTCGACATCCTGAAGAGCGGCAAAGCCTTCCTCTCCGGTACGGATCTTAACGACCCGGCTGACCGGATAGACGAAGATCTTTCCGTCTCCGATATGTCCGGTATACAGTGTCTTCTTTGCGGCTTCGACAACCTTGTCAACCGGTATTCCGCTGACGACTACCTCTAACTTCACCTTCGGCAGCAAGGTCGTATCGATCTCGACACCACGGTATTTCTCTCCGGCTCCCTTCTGGATACCGCAGCCCATGACCTGGGTTACTGTCATTCCGGTCACACCTAAATCGTTCATCGCCCGCTTCAGTACATCATATCTGGAGAGCTTCGCGATAATGACGACCTTGGAAATTCCGCTCGCTATTTCCGGAATCGGTGCCTGATCTCCCCGTACAACGGGAACCGCCGCGTTTCTCTTTACCTCCGATGCCTCTTCGTAGCTGTCGGAGCCAAGATTCGTATTCTCGTTGACCTCCATGGTCATAGTGTTGGAAATATCCATAATGGAGAAGCCGGCGTAAGCGGAGGGAAGCCCGTGTTCCGTCGCGTCCAGACCGATGATCTCCTCATCCTCGGAAACCCTCAGGCCAACCGTATTTTTGATGATCGTAAAAGCGATATAGATCGTTACGACCGTCCAGACGATCGTTATAAGCATGCCGACAAGCTGCTTTCCAAGCTGTGTAAAGCCCCCGCCGTAGAAAAGACCCTTTTCGATCTCTGCTACCGCAAAGCCAGGAGCTGTATCTGTCGCAAAGAGCCCGACCGCCAGAGTCCCCCAGATCCCGTTGAACATATGTACGGCCACTGCGCCCACGGGATCATCCACATGGGAAACATTGTCGTTAAACCATACCCCGAATACAACCAACACTCCGGAGACCGCGCCGATGATGGCCGCTCCCGCGCAATCCGTTACATCGCAGGGAGCTGTGATCGCTACCAGTCCTGCCAGGGAAGCGTTCAGGCACATTGATACATCGGGCTTGCCGTATTTGATCCAGGTAAAAAGCATGCACACTACGGTAGCAACCGCAGGGGCTACTGTGGTCGTAAGGAAGACAGATCCAAGCGTCGGAACATCGGTAGCTGCCGCTCCGTTAAAGCCATACCAGCCAAGCCACAGGATAAACACACCTAACGCGGCAATGACAAGGTTATGACCGGGAAACGCGTTTACCTTTGTTACCTTTCCGCTCTTATCCTTTTCAAATTTTCCGATCCTCGGACCCAGCATCCAGGCGCCTATGAAAGCGCAGATACCGCCTACCATATGGATACAGTTGGATCCTGCGTAGTCATGGAACCCCCATTCAGCCAGGAATCCTCCGCCCCAGGTCCAATGCGCTTCGATCGGATAGATGATCGCCGATATCACCGCGGAATAGATACAGTAGCTGGAAAACTTCGTTCTCTCCGCCATAGAGCCTGAAACGATGGTAGCCGTTGTCGCGCAGAACACAAGGTTGAACACGATAGCGGAATAATCAAAGCTCCCATACTGTGTAAACACATCAAAGCTGAAGCCGCCCGCAAAGCCCTTCAGAATATTAGGCCCAAGCATTAACGACGCTCCGCAGATAAACCACATCACCGTCCCGATACAGAAATCCATCAGGTTCTTCATAATGATATTTCCTGCGTTCTTAGCTCTGGTGAAGCCTGCTTCGCACATCGCAAAGCCGGCCTGCATCCAGAAAACGAAGGCTGCGCCGATCAAAAACCACACAGCAAAAATCTCACCGTTTAAAATTTTCATAATCTCCTCTGTCATAATATCCCTCCTTCAATCATTGAAAGCTGTGGCCCCAGCTCCCAGAGACGATATTCTGATATGCGCATAAAAAAGGTGTCTCGGAAATGAGTTCCAAGACACCTTCGCCTCAACAATGAAAGAGAATACATCTTTTTTTCCGGTTTGTCAACCCCCGCTCGGACAAAGACTAGGATAAACGCATCAATTTAATAGCACCCTCATTATCTCCATACAAGATATTGTGGTATGGAGATTTTTTATATCCTCCTTGTATTACATATTATCTTATGTTATAATAGTATTTA
>JAFSXN010000120.1 GCA_017444015.1 Lachnospiraceae bacterium
AATAACGAAAAGGCTTGCCGTTTCGTTATTGAGTGCGCCGGATTCGGGCCGCTTTAAGCGGCATATTTCCTTACCGAATCCGTGCGCATCACTTTATACGGTTAACGAAAATCGGCAACGATTTTCGTTAACCAGTATATACTCGCGAACGCAATTAATTGCCGTTTTTGATAAAGTAAATGTACTGAAATTGCGTTTGCGAGTCTGGTTGATCGGCAACGAAAAGTGTTAACCAGTATAAACAGTTAAACAGGATGGGACAGGATATGAGAGGGTACGCGCACGGTGGATATGTACCGGAAAACGAGGACGTAAAATATATTGATTTTTCATCGAGTCTTGTGCCCGGGATGCCGGAGAAGGTGCGACAGGCAGCGGTTTCTGCCATGGAGAATGCGGAGAGGTATCCGGATCCGAAATATCGGCGGCTGAAAGAGGCGATCGCGGGAAAATATAATACGGTGCCGGAAAATATCGTCTGTGGGAACGGAGCGGCCGATCTGATCTATCGGATCGTTTCCGTATTCCGGAAAAGAGCGGAGCAGACCGGGAAGAATAAAGCCTGGATCATCGAACCGGCTTTTTCGGAATATGAGAAAGCCCTGCTCCAATATGGACTTGATGTCTATCATTATAATACAGAAACGGACGATTATCGGGTAACGGACCGTTTGCTGTCGGAGTTGGAAAAGGAGGAGGCCTGCAATGCGGGAATCATTTTTTTGGCGCAGCCCGCAAATCCTACCGGTATTTTGACAAACGAAGAGCTGTTAGAGAGACTTCTTGCTGTCTGTGTAGAAAGAAATGTCATCCTGGTTTTGGATGAATCCTTCTATGAGTTAACAAGTGAAGGTAGTAGATTATGGCCGGGAATGGAAAATAACGGGTATCGGGCAGAAATGAAGCTAAAAAAAAATCTTCTGATCCTGAATTCCTTTACAAAGCTGTACGCTATGGCGGGTCTCAGGCTGGGGTTCCTGATAGGAGGGGACGAAGGGCTCATAAAGGAAATTGACCAAACAGGTCAACCATGGAGCATCTCGAACCCTGCGGTGATGGCAGGCATTGCCGCGCTTTCCTTACCAGAGGAGGAGTATCGGAAGCCGCTTACAGAGGCCATAGGCAGGGAGTGTAAACGGGTAAAGGACAGGCTTAAAGCGTTAGGGTTGATTGTATGGCCGGGGGAAGCAAATTATCTGTTTTTTCGGAGTAAAATACAAGACCTCGATCATCGTCTGAAAGAAAAAAGGATCATTATACGGGATTGTTCGAATTTTTATGGACTTACGAAGGGGTTCTACAGGATCGCGATCCTCGGAAGAGAAGAAAATGATAGTCTGATAACGGAAATAGAGTGCATTATACAGCGTGATTTGGGCGAGTCTTGAGATAGAATATACAGTGACAAATAAACAAAAGCAAAAGCTTGTATGGTATACGTATAGGAAACGAATTTATTTGTATCCTATTGCGCCGATTGCGGAGCGCTGAAAGCGCCTTCCTTACCGCAATCGTGCGCATAAATTATTATTGTAAACGAATTTATTTATACTGGTTAACGATTTTCGTTGCCGATCAACCGGACTCGCAAACGCAATTCCAGTACGTTTACTTTATCAAAAACGGCAATTAATTGCGTTCGCGAGTATAATTCGTTTACGATAATTAGACAAAATCTGATATCGCTATAAATAGAAAGAGAAAAACTAACAATGGCAAAATGTATCATGGTGCAGGGAACGATGAGCGGGGCGGGAAAAAGCCTGATTGTGACTGCGCTCTGCAGAATCTTTAAACAGGATGGATATCGGGTCGCTCCGTTTAAGAGCCAGAATATGGCTTTGAATTCCTTTGTGACAAAGGACGGCTTTGAAATGGGGCGGGCACAGGCTGTACAGGCGTACGCCGCAGGTCTTGAGCCGGATGTAAGGATGAATCCGATCCTGTTAAAGCCTTCCAGCGAAACAGGCAGTCAGGTCATTTTGAATGGAAGAATCTACGCGCAGCTTGGCGCAGTGGACTATTATAATAGGAAGAAACAGCTTTTGCCGGAGGTAGTAAAGGCCTATGAAAGCCTTGCGAAAGAGAACGAGATCATTGTGATCGAGGGGGCGGGAAGCCCGGCGGAGATCAATCTTCGAAAGGATGATATCGTAAATATGGGGCTTGCGGAGGTGCTTGATGCAAAGGTTTTACTGGTCGGGGATATCGATCCGGGAGGAGTTTTCGCTCAGCTCTACGGAACAGTGATGCTTCTGTCTGAAAAGGAGAGGGAAAGGATCGCTGGCCTTATCATCAATAAATTCCGCGGAGATCCAAAGCTTTTGAAGCCAGGGCTCAAGCAGCTTACAGAGCTGACAGGGCTTCCGGTTTTCGGAGTTATCCCGTTTACGTCGGTGAAGATCGAAGAGGAGGATTCCCTTTCCGACGAGCTAAAGATCACGACCCACGATAAGCCCATCGACATAGCGATCATTCGATTGCCATTTATATCAAATTATACGGATTTTACTGTAATCGAACAGTCAAAGCTTATGGGGATCCGTTATGTGACAGAGTCTTTGTCGCTGGGGAGGCCGGACCTGATCATTCTTCCGGGAAGCAAGAGTACGATAAACGATCTGAACTGGTTAAGGGAGACGGGATTGGAGCAGGCGATCTTAGCGCTGTATCAAAACGGAAGTGAGCTTCTGGGAATCTGCGGGGGTTATCAGATGTTAGGAAACAGATTGTTGGATCCGGAGACGTGCGAGGAAGCAGAGGGGCTTGGGCTTTTGCCGGTGGATACAGAGTTCCTTTCGAAAAAAACCACCAGGCAGGTAATCGGGGAGATCGCGCAGGGGTCATTTGCGGGAGCTAAGATCAAAGGATATGAGATACATACCGGAAGGACAACTTTTGCAGGTGAACGGTTTTTCAGCAGGCTTCGGATCGAGTCTGCCGGAAAGGGCTCAGAGAGTGAGATCGAGGACGGGTGTATCGGGGAAAACGTATACGGCACCTACGTTCATGGGCTGTTTGACAGCGGAGAGCTGATCGAACGGATGACGGAGCATTTTATGAGGAAAAGAGGACTTCCGTTTGTGGCTGCAAAGGCTGCTTCGACTGATAATGAAACGGAAAGAGGAGAAAAATCAAGGGATTTCAGAGCTTTTCAGGAGGAGCAGTATGATATCCTTGCGGATGCGGTACGAAATAATATTGATTTAAAACGGATCTATCGAGAGTTGCATATAAACTGATCAATGCCATTCATTGCCGGTCGATCGGACTTGCAAACGAAATCCTGATACGCTTGCGTTGTCATATAGGCATCGGATCGCGTTTGCGAGTATTACTTGACGTAGGCAGGACCAGTCGATATAATATGTTATGTTAACAAACTGTCAAGCGGACGGTTCGGTTATCGGCAGTGTCTGTCGATAAGTGAGGGCAGTGTAACAGGATGCGCATGAAGGGGAAAACAGAACTTGTTTTCTGCGCAGACTGTATACGTAGGCGAAACAGGGAAACGGATCCGGGGACGAAAGCGGAAAACGAAACCAGGAACCGGTAAAACGGGGAACGGAAAACGGACACCGGAAAAAATAAGGGGTAAATATATATGGCAAGGAAGGTTGCTTTTCGTAAAAAGCGGCAGAACCGGCTGGGTATGATCTTAGTCTCTATCGTGGTCGGGATGCTGTTTGTTGTTCTGATCTTCAGTATGAGGACTTTAAAGCAGAAGCAGAACAGCTATATAGAGCGCGAGGAGGCTCTGCTTGAGCAGATTGAGCGGGAAAAAGCCAGGAGCGAGGAGCTGGTGGAATACGAGAAGTATACGAAAACCTCAAAATATGTAGAAGAAGTTGCCAAGGACACGCTGGAGCTGGTCTACGGCGACGAGATCATCTTTGAATCAGACGACGGAAAATAAGATGCAAAAGTTACCTCTCAGGGTGCTGAGATATTGCAGAGAAAATCAGCTGATCGGTAAAGGAGAAAAGATCATAGCAGGCGTATCGGGCGGAGCGGACTCGGTATGCCTGTTTTATGTATTAAAAGAACTGAGGGAGCTGCTTGAGTTCGAGCTTTTCGCGGTGCATATCGAGCATGGGATTCGAGAGGAAAACTCGAAACGGGACGAGGGATTTGTCCGTGCGCTTTGTAATAAAGAGGGGATTCCGCTTCTAGTATATAATGAGGACGCGCCGGAGTATGCCAGAAAGAATTCCCTGTCTTTAGAGGAGGCGGCGAGAGCCCTCAGGTACGCGGATTTTGAGAAGGCGAGGAACGAACTGTCCGCGGATAAGATCGCTGTTGCCCACCATTTGAATGATCAGGCGGAGACCCTGCTTTTTCATCTGATTCGGGGCAGCGGGCTTACGGGGCTTACGGGAATGCGTCCGGAAAGAGGGCGGATCATTCGGCCGCTGCTTTTTTTAAAGAGGGCAGAGATCGAGAGCTATGTTTCTGAAAATGCCATAGAGTATGTAGTTGATGAGACGAATTCCGATGTGACGTATTCCAGAAACCGTATCCGGAGGGAGCTGATCCCGACTGCGGAAAGGATCAGTCCCGAAGCGGTTTCGCATATCTGCCGGGTGGGGGAGCGGATCGCGGAGGCAGAGGAGTTCATTGAAAAACAGGCGAATGTATTGTATACAAAATGCGTTGTCCGGGTGGGCGGAGGAACTTCCGATGACAGTTGCTTTGAGGTTGATATTCCGAAGCTTCTGAAGGGGGAGAAGATCCTTCGAGGCTATGTGGTGAAAAGGCTGCTTACGGAATACTACCGGGGAGGCAAAGATCTTACGGCGACGCATATTGAGGACATCCTGGGACTGTGCGAAAAGCAGAGCGGAAGACGGATCGTTCTTCCTAAGGGCGTTATCGCGCTTCGCGCAGGGGAGCGGCTGAAACTCGGGAGATTTCAGGAAAGGGAAACTCCCCGAGAGCTTTTGCTAAAGCTGTCCGGAGATACGAGCTTTGACGAGCGGTTCCTGCTGACCTGTAAGACCTTTGATTATGACGCGAGCGAGGGGATTCCTCAAAAGACCTATACGAAATGGTTTGATTATGATAAAATAATCGCATCTGCCCGGCTGCGAGGGGATCCGGAATTGTGCGTGAGGACCAGAAGGGGCGGAGACCGGATCGCTGTAGATAAGAGGCTTTCAGAGCAAACCCTGAAAAAATATTTTACAAATGAGAAGATCCCGGTAGATGAGAGAGACGGGATCCCTCTGATCGCTCTGGGAAATGATATCGTATGGGTCATCGGATACCGGATCAGTGAGCGTTACAAGCTGGATAGCGATACAAAAAGAGTATTGGAGATCCGCGCTGTTCCTGAGGAAAACACGGTACGGAAAATGTAACTATTCAGTCAGCCCGGAGCGCTTGTCGCTGAGGGCGTGCCAATACAGTATCGGAGCCAAGGGCCGGGCGCACTTCAATGCGTCAGCCGCGCCTGGATCGTAACTGTTCAGGCTATGACTGAACTGTTACCGGAAAATAAACGATGGAGGAGAAGAGCTTGAGTGAAAAAATCAGTGTTCTGATCGAAGAGGATGTAGTTGATAAGAGGATCCGCGAACTGGGTGAGCAGATCAGTAAGGACTACGAAGGGAAAGAGGTAGTCCTGGTCAGTATCCTGCGGGGCAGCATATTCTTTACCTGCGAGCTGGCAAAGAGGATCACAGTCCCTGTTTATCTGGATTTTATATCTGTTTCCAGCTATGGAATGGATACGGAGAGCAGCGGCGTCGTCAAGGTGATCAAGGATCTGGACGATTCCATCCGGGATAAGCACGTCATTGTTGTAGAGGATATCATAGATACCGGAAGGACGCTGAACTATCTGCTCGGTACTCTGAAGGCAAGAGGGCCGGCGAGTCTGAAGCTCTGCGCGATGTTAGATAAGCCTGACCGTCGGGTCGTAGACGTAGATATTGACTACAGAGGCTTTGAGATCCCGGATAAGTTCATTGTTGGCTACGGCCTCGATTATGCGCAGAAATACCGGAATCTTCCGTATATAGGTATCATAGAATTTGAATAAGAGGAAAATAAATTGACTAGCAGGAACAGAGGCCTGGGTTTTTATATTCTGATCATCGCTATGTTTGTCTGCCTTACCTTTGTCTGGCGGGGAATGTGGACCGAGGATCAGGCGAATCTGACCTATGCCGATTTTTTGAATGAACTGGACGGCGGAAATATCGAAGGGATCAATATCGTCCAGAATGCGGAGGTGCCGACCGGAGTTGTACAGGTGACCTTCGGGAGCGGAGTTGTCAAGGAGCTGAATGTTTCGGATGTCGGAGAGATCGAGCAGCTGCTTGCGGAGAAATATCCGGCTTATACGATGGAGGATGTCAAACGGGAGAACTGGTTTATGTCCTATCTTCTTCCGAGCCTGATCATCGTCGCGGTGGTCGCGGTATTGTTTTTCTATATGAATAATCAGGCCGGGGCAGCAGGCGGCGCGAAGATGATGAACTTCGGACGGAGTCCGGCGAAGCTGTCCTCGGATGACAACCAGATCCGCTTTGCCGATGTTGCCGGATTGGATGAGGAAAAGCAGGATCTTGAGGAGATCGTGGATTTTCTGAAAACGCCGGGAAAATATACGCAGGTCGGCGCGAGGATCCCGAAAGGAGTGATCTTAGTAGGTCCTCCGGGAACCGGAAAGACGTTACTTGCCAAAGCGATCGCCGGAGAGGCGGGGGTTCCGTTTTTCTCGATCTCAGGCTCCGATTTTGTTGAGATGTTTGTCGGTGTCGGAGCGTCAAGGGTACGGGATCTGTTCGGGGAGGCGAAGAAAAATGCTCCCTGCATTATCTTCATTGACGAGATCGACGCTGTGGCAAGACGCAGAGGAACCGGTATGGGCGGCGGCCACGACGAGAGAGAGCAGACGCTGAATCAGATGCTCGTGGAAATGGACGGGTTTGGCGTGAACGAGGGTATTATCGTTATCGCCGCGACGAACCGTGTCGATATCCTGGATCCCGCGATCTTAAGACCCGGGAGATTTGACCGGAAGATTTCGGTCGGGGCTCCGGATGTCAGGGGCAGAGAGGAGATCCTCAAGGTCCACTCGAAGAACAAGCCGCTTGCGGAGGATGTGGATATCGAGCAGATTGCAAGGACAACGGCGGGCTTTACAGGGGCGGACCTGGAGAACCTGATGAACGAGGCGGCGATCAATTCCGCGAAGGCTGACCGGCAGTTTATTCTGATGGAGGATATCAAAACCGCCTTTGTAAAGGTCGGGATCGGAACGGAAAAGAAGAGCAAGATCGTTTCGGAAAAGGAGAAGAAGATCACAGCTTACCATGAGTCGGGGCATGCGATCCTGTTTCATGTTCTTCCGGATGTCGGGCCGGTCTATTCGGTTTCGATTATTCCTACGGGGATGGGCGCGGCGGGCTATACGATGCCGCTGCCGGAAAAGGATGAGATGTTCAATACAAAGGGGCGGATGCTGCAGGATATCATAGTTTCTCTCGGAGGCAGGGTCGCGGAGGCTCTGATCTTTGATGATATTACGACGGGCGCTTCCCAGGATATCAAGCAGGCCACCAAGACCGCTAAGAAGATGGTCACAAGATATGGCTTTTCGGATAAGATCGGCGTGATCAACTACGACAACGACGACGATGAGGTCTTTATCGGCAGGGACCTTGCCCACAGTACCAGGGGCTACAGCGAGGAGGTTGCGGGCGAGATCGACAAGGAGGTCCGCCGGATCATCGACGAGTGCTATAAGGAGGCGGAGCGGCTGATCAAGCAGTATGAGGATATCCTTCACAAGAGCGCTGCGCTGCTTCTGGAAAAGGAAAAGATCAACCGGGAAGAGTTCGAGGCGTTGTTTGCGTAGGGGGACTTTGTGCAGAACCTACAAAAACGGGGGTGCTTTTTTGTAAAGTTTGTGCAAACTACGACTAGACGGAAAGCCCCCAAATCCCTATAATATACTCGTAACCCCCAATACAAAGTATAGCGTAAAGCTATACCCCATAAAAAGAAATACCTTCTCCAAAAATGGCAGCTTTCGTGAGGCTGTCATTTTTACTGTTTACACGCATAGATAAGGTATGTATAATATATGTATGGATTATTTGAAATTCGAATGGGATGAAAACAAAAATATCATCAACCAGGAAAGGCATGGTGTTTCCTTCGAGGAGGCAAAAAGTGTATGAAGACCGTTGATATAGAAGACAGGGATGAGTTTCTGGAGAAAGAATTTAATTTCAACAGTGCCATAAAGAATCCATATGTTAAAAAACTTCATAAGAAGATTACCATGAATGTTGATGCGGATGCATTGGATTATTTCAGAAAATTATCGACAGCCTCCGGGATTCCGTATCAGACACTTATCAATCTTTATCTTGTGGATTGCGCAAATTGCGTTTTGCGGTCTCTGGCGGTCGTTGGTGCGGCGTCCAGCGGTCGCAGTGCGGTAGGCGAACGGTCGACCGGCGTTCTGTACCGGTCGGCCGTCGTCTATAAATTACTCGCCTTCCTTTAGATTTATCATG
>JAFSXN010000121.1 GCA_017444015.1 Lachnospiraceae bacterium
AAAGCTTTATCTTCATGCACTGTAAATATCGACTGATACTGTGAATAGAGCATCATAAATGCGAGTCCGATGCTTTCAGCAGATTGTAGAGTCATAGTATCCAAAATCATATCCAAAGAATAATAAATGTGATAGACTCTGTGCTTAAATTGACCTTTATAGGTATCCTGAATACATATGAACTGTTTGGCGATTGAATACATATCTAGAAAAGGATTCTGCGATGATATGATGTTTGAAGTACGACAGATAAAATGGGGACACTTAGAAGCGCTTTCAATCGGGAGCATATTTGGAAGGCTCCTATGTACTTTTGAGGGATGATATGGTATATATACAAGGACGGTTTTGGTACGTTTAATACCAATCCGTCCTTGTAATTTTAAATGGTTTTTGGCAGTCCTGAAAAATCAGTTTTGTGACCTTGAGTGGTATTCTGACGATTTTGGACAAAAAATGAAGATGCAAAAAATCTCAGAATACCAATTTCCTGGCGAATAGACGAACTTTTTAATTATAGGTTTTGAGATGGAAAAAACAGAGAATTTGTTCAAATTGCACAGTGAATACCAGCCGACAGGGGATCAGCCCAAGGCTATAAAGGAGCTTGTAGATGGGTTCCGCGAAGGCAATCAATTCCAGACTTTAGTGGGGGTTACGGGGTCCGGCAAGACCTTCACCATGGCTAATGTCATTGCAGCCCTTAATAAGCCCACTTTGGTAATATCGCACAATAAGACACTCGCCGGCCAGTTGTACGGGGAATTCAAGGAATTTTTCCCCGAGAACGCTGTGGAATATTTTGTAAGCTATTACGATTATTACCAGCCGGAGGCGTATGTTCCCTCGACGGATACCTATATCGAGAAGGATTCGGATGTCAACGATGAGATCGACAGGCTTCGTCTTTCCGCGACAGCGTCGCTTTCGGAGCGCAGAGATGTTATTGTCGTGGCGAGCGTGTCCTGTATCTACGGAATCGGAAGTCCTTCGGATTATATCAATATGATCGTTTCCCTGCGGCCCGGGATGCAGAAGGACCGGGACGAGGTCATCAAGGAGCTGATCGGGATCAATTATGAGCGCAATCAGATGGACTTCGGACGGGGGAAATTTAGAGTCCGGGGGGATATTCTGGATGTCTTTCCGGCATGGGATGCGGATACGGCGGTCAGGATCGAGTTTTTCGGGGATGAGATCGACAAGATTGTACAGTTTGATCCGCTGACGGGGACGGTTAAGGCTGCCATGACGCATTTCGCTGTATTCCCGGCTTCGCACTACGTTATTCCGCCGGAGAAGGTGGAGCGGGCCTGCCAGACGATCGAAGAGGAACTGGTGGAGCGCATCAAATATTTTGAAGATGAGGGAAGGCTGTTGGAGGCCCAGAGGATCGGCGAGAGGACCCGCTATGACGTGGAGATGCTCAGAGAAACCGGGTTCTGCTCGGGGATCGAGAATTATTCGAGACATATGTACGGAACGGCCCCGGGGGCGACGCCCTATACCTTAATGAATTATTTTCCTGACGACTATCTGATCATTGTAGACGAATCGCATATGACGATTCCTCAGGTCGGAGGGATGTACGCGGGGGACCGTTCGAGGAAGCAGACTCTCGTGGATTTTGGCTTCAGGCTGCCCTCGGCGCTTGACAACCGGCCCTTGAATTTCAGCGAGTTTGAGAGTAAAATAGATCAGATGATGTTCGTTTCGGCGACCCCCGCGAATTACGAGGCGGAGCACGAGCTTCTGCGGGTAGAGCAGGTCATCCGGCCTACGGGCTTACTGGATCCGGAGGTCGTGGTCAAGCCGACGAAGGGGCAGATCGATGATCTGATCTCGGAGATCCGAAGGGTCGTAAAAGAGGGCAACAAGGTCTTAGTGACGACTCTGACGAAACGGATGGCGGAGGATCTGACGGATTATCTGAAGGAGGCGGATATCCGGGTAAAATACCTCCATTCGGATATCGATACCTTAGAGAGAGCGGAAATCATCCGGGATATGCGGTTAGATGTGTTCGATGTTCTGGTCGGCATCAATCTGCTGCGGGAAGGCCTCGATATTCCGGAGATTGCGCTGGTTGCGATCTTAGATGCGGACAAGGAGGGGTTCTTACGTTCTGAAACCTCTCTGATCCAGACGATCGGGAGGGCCGCGAGAAATTCCGAGGGCCGGGTCGTGATGTACGCCGATATGATGACGGATTCTATGAAGAAGGCGATCGGCGAAACGAAGAGACGGCGCGCTCTCCAGGAGGAATATAATAAGGAGCATGGCATTACTCCGACGACGATCAAGAAGGCGGTCCGTGACCTGATCAGTATTACAAAGGAGATCGCGAAGGAGGACCAGAAGCTCAAGAAGGATCCGGAATCCATGGATAAGGATGAGCTGAAGAAGCTGATCAAAAAGGTGGAGGATAAGATGCGCAAGGCCGCTGCGGAGCTGGATTTCGAGACGGCTGCGATGCTCAGGGACGAGATGCTTTCGCTCAAGGAGATGCTTTTGACATGAAGTTGCTTTCGATCGTGGTTCCTACGTTCAACGAGGCGGAAAACGTAGGAAACCTTGCGAATCAGATAGATTATGCCCTTCGGGGGATCCCTTACGAGATCATCTTTGTAGACGACAGCAGGGATGATACGCCCTATGTGATCGAGGAGCTTGCGAGGCAGGACGACCGGATAAGACTGTTTCACCGGGAAAATGAGACAGGGCTTGCGACCGCTGTTTTAAAGGGCTTTTCACTGGCGGAGGGGGACTATATCGCGGTCATGGATGCCGATCTTCAGCATCCGCCGACGATCCTTAAGCCTATGTATCTGGCGCTTGAGTACGGCGCTGAGATCTGTATCCCGAGCCGGTTTATCCCGGGCGGGAGCGACGGAGGCCTGGGCCCCTACCGGAAGCTGGTCTCCTGGGTAGCCAGATATATCGGAAAGGCTTCGCTGACCTGTCTTCGAAAGATCTCGGACCCGACCAGCGGGCTGTTTATGTTCCGAAGAGAGGTGATCGACGGAGCAAGGTTAGATCCCATCGGCTGGAAGATTATGATCGAAGTCCTTGCTATGGGGCACTATACGAGGGTGATCGAGATCCCCTATAAATTCCAGGCAAGACCTGCCGGGGAGAGCAAGCTGAGCTCGAAGGTGACCTTAGAGTATCTGAAGCAGGTCCGGGGCCTTCGAAGGACTGCTCCCCATCACCAGAGGACGCAGGTCGTCCGCTTTACAAATGAAAGAATAAAGGCATTGGAGAGAGAATATGGTATTTAGTTCCGTCATATTTCTGTGCTTTTTCCTGCCTGTTATGATAATAGGTTATTATGTTCTGCCGGAAAAGCTTCGCAACCTGTTCCTTGTGTTGGGGAGCTTGTTTTTCTATGCCTGGGGCGGGCCGGATTATATCTATATCATGCTGGCCTCTATCGCGGGAAACTATGTCTTTGGGCTCCTGATCGATCGCTTTGGCTGCTTGGGACAGGCCGTGGGAGAGCAGGCTGGGCGGATGCCCGCTTTCGCGAAGGCGGTACTTATCGTCTCTGTTCTCTATAATCTGGGGATCCTGTTCTATTTCAAATATTATACCTTTGCGCTTACGACGATCCACGATATTACCGGGAAGGACTTTTATATCCCGGAGATCGTGCTTCCCATCGGGATTTCGTTTTATACCTTTCAGGGGATGTCCTATGTGATCGATGTCTACCGAAGTATCAGGCAGAAAACTCCGCTTCCGGCTGCCGGATCTGCGAAGGATGACGGTACAGCTGCAAAGGAGCCTGCTTCGACGAGTCTTGTACAGAAGAATCCGTTAAAGTTAGCGCTGTACATCTCTATGTTCCCGCAGTTGATCGCGGGGCCCATCGTCCGCTATACGGATATTAAGGACAGGCTTGCCGTCGAAAACCGTCCGGTTTCCACAGACCGGTTCGCCAAGGGTCTGGAGCGCTTTATCATCGGTCTTGCGAAAAAGGCGATCTTAGCTAATTCTATCGGAGAGGTGGCGGATAAGATCTTTACGGCGGATGTCGCCTATCTGGGGGTCCCGATCGCCTGGCTCGGCGCAATCTGCTATACCCTGCAGATCTATTACGATTTTTCCGGCTATTCCGATATGGCCATCGGCCTGGGGAGGATCTTCGGCTTTGATTTTATGGAGAATTTCAATTATCCCTATATCTCGCGCTCGGTCCGGGAGTTCTGGCGGAGATGGCATATCTCGCTGTCTACCTGGTTTCGGGACTATCTCTATATCCCGTTGGGGGGCAGCAGGCAGGGGAATGTCTATCTGCATCTTCTGATCGTATTTATGGCGACCGGGATCTGGCACGGCGCGGCCTGGGGGTTCCTGATCTGGGGACTCTGGCATGGCGCGTTTCTGATTCTCGAGCGCCTCGTTATAAACCGAAGGAAGACCGCAAACGGTCCCGATCCGAAGACGGGCCGGACAGCTGTAAAAAAAGATGACAAAGGCTCCGGCATCCGGGGATTTTTCGGGTGGCTTTATACCATGCTTGTCGTGATCCTCGGCTGGGTCCTCTTTAAGTTAGAGGAATGGGATCTGGCGACCTCCTATATCGGAGCGATGTTTGGTCTGGACGGGGAGAGCTATGTTGGATATTCGATTCGTTTCTATCTGGACAACCGGATGATCTTTCTGCTGATCGTAGCGATCCTTGCGGCGATTCCCTGGGGACAGCTCCTGCCGGAAGGCTGTCGCGAGCTTCTTGCGGCAGTTTCTTCGAACCGTATCCCTGCGGAGGATCCTGGGGTCAGTGGGTCCGATACCATACAGCCGGAAGGCGCTTTAAGTTTGAAGGCTCCAGGGAGCGGGACAATTATGGCAGCGGTGCCTGTGAAACGGATTTTATTGATAGCGTTGTTATTTATTTCTCTGATGTTTGTCGTGAACAGTACCTATAATCCGTTTATCTATTTCCGATTCTAGGTTGGTATGCTTGTGAAGGATAAGAAGGCTGATACTTCGGGAACGAAGTATTTCAATATATTTTTCATAGTGATCTTTTTTCTGATGCTGGTCGTACCGGCTGTGTGTATCAACACAAAGCCCCTGCAGATCTCGGAGATCGATAACGAGCTTCTGACCGAGTGGCCCGGGCTTGCCTTTACGGAGGAGAATGTCGAGGAGCTTGAGAATTACGCGGACGACCGGATCGGCTTTCGTGAGCAGCTGGTGACGCTTTATATCACGCTGAACGACCGGCTGTTCCATGTGATGACCCATCCTCTTTTTATGTACGGAGAGGAGGGGCATATCTATTACAAGGATCCCTCCTATATCACAGCCTTTCAGCGGATGAATACGAACGAGGAGTGGCTTGACGGCTTTGTGGATTTTCTGGAGAAGACCAACGCCTATCTGAAGAGCAGGGGGATTGACTTCCTGTATTACCTCTGTCCGGATAAGAAGACGATCTACCCGGAGTATTTTCCAAAGAGCGTCAACGTCAATTATGAGAATAAGACTGTTCCGGAGTATATCGAGGAGCAGCTGAAGAAGGGAGTGGACGGAGCGGTAGACGTATCGGAGGATCCGGGGTATGAGGGACCTGCCGTAAGCTATATCATCCCGATCCCGCAGCTGACGGAGGCCAAGAAGGATCAGATCGTTTATAACAAGCTCTATGACGCGACGCACTGGAACGAGGACGGGGCGTTTATCGGGCATGAGCTGATTGATAACTGGATCAGGGAGCGTAAGGAGGACGTGCCAAAGCTTAAACGAGAGGATTTCACCCGGGAGATGGATTTGAAGGAATCCTTAGATATCGCGAAGTTTCCGATCCACGAGGAGGTCCCCCGGTATGTTCCGAAGAGCGATACAAGCAGCAACTTTACTGATTATCTGCTTCCGGTGATTGAATGCTATACGCCGACGTTCTATGCGCATTTCACGAATCCGGACTGCGGGAATAACCGGATCCTTCTGATATTTACGGACAGCTACTTCGCCACCTACCTGAAGTTCTACCAGAACCGGTTTTCGGAGGTTTATTTTGTCCACAGACAGAATTACGAATATTTACAGTATTATATCAATCTCCTGTTTCCGGATACCGTGATCTTTGAGACGGCGGAGCGCAGCATCAGCGGCGAGATGATGGAGCAGACGGATTTTAACGATACGGTTTATGAGCCGCCGTATACCGAGGCGATGGCACCGACGAAGGAGGCAGTCGGGCAGGGATCCGGTCTGCGCTATATCCTTTCGGAAATAAACGGTGTGACGCTTGAGAAAACAGAGGAGGGCAAGGTCCTGTGGCTGGATGTCAGCGAGGGAGACAGCATCGTCAGCCTGAACGGATTTCTCTTTCCGGAGGAAGGAAGGTCGGCGCAGGACTACGATATTTACGCAAGGATCGGGGATGCGGCTGTCGTCGAGACGGACTATCTGGCGCTGCACAGAAAGAACGGGCTCTGGACGGAGGCTCCTTCGGAGGAGGAACGTCCAACCTATACTGAAAATCCCGCGGAGAAGGCGTTTTCGGTGAATGTTCAGAGGCGGTATCTTCAGGAGATGCAGATCGAGCTGTTTGCCGTGGACACAAAAGATAACGTAAGTTATTTATTAGATACCTTTAATGTAAAGTATCAGTAACTGGGCAGATACAAATACAAGCAGTAAGGATAAGGATTGATCAGAATGAGAGCAAGTAAAACCAAACAGGAAAAGGATATTCGAAAATATATCAAGATCAAGGGCGCAAGCGCCAATAATCTGAAGCATATCTCCATTGATATCCCGAGAAATGAGATGGTCGTAGTGACAGGGCTTTCCGGTTCAGGAAAGTCCTCACTTGCCTTTGATACGATTTACGCCGAGGGGCAGCGCCGCTATATGGAGTCGCTGTCCTCCTACGCGAGACAGTTTCTGGGGCAGATGGACAAGCCGGAGGTGGACAGCATCGAGGGGCTTCCGCCGGCGATCTCCATCGACCAGAAGTCCACGAACCGAAATCCCCGTTCTACGGTGGGGACTGTGACGGAGATCTATGACTATTTCAGGCTGCTGTTTGCCCGGATCGGGACGCCTCACTGCCCGAACTGCGGGAAGGAGATCAAAAAACAGTCTGTGGATCAGATGGTGGATACGATCATGGAGCTTCCCCAGGGGACAAAGCTGCAAATCTTAGCGCCGATCGTCCGGGGACGGAAGGGGCGGCATGAGAAGGTCCTGGAGAGCGCCGCAAAGAGCGGCTATGTAAGGGTTCGGATCGACGGCGAGATGTATGAGCTTTCGGAGGAGATCTCCTTAGAGAAGAACAATAAGCACAACATCGAGATCGTGATCGACCGGCTGGTGGTCAAGGAGGGGCTGGAGAAGCGGCTGACGGATTCCCTGGAGAACGCGCTTTCTCTGGCAAACGGGCTGGTGTATGTTGATGTCATCGGAGACAGGATGCTGACCTTTTCCGAGCATTTTTCGTGCCCGGACTGCGGGGTCAGCATCGATGAGATCGAGCCGAGGAGCTTCTCCTTCAACAATCCCTTCGGAGCCTGTCCGGTCTGCGCGGGGCTGGGCTATAAAATGGAGTTTGATATCGATCTGATGATCCCGGATACGAGCCTGAGTATCGCGGACGGGGCGATCAAGGTGATCGGCTGGCAGAGCTGTACCGACCGGTCCAGCTTTACCTACGCTACCCTGAAGGCTTTGACGGATGAGTATCATTTCGATCTGGAAACGCCCTTTGAGGATTACCCGGAGTCGGTAAAGCAGGTCCTGATCCATGGAACCGGCGGGAAAGAGGTAAAGGTCCATTATAAGGGACAGAGGGGCGTCGGGGTTTATGATGTCGCCTTTGAGGGGCTGATCAAAAATGTAGAACGGCGGTACCGGGAGACTGCTTCTGAGCTGATGAAGGCGGAATACGAGTCCTTTATGCAGATCACGCCGTGCAGCGAGTGCAAGGGGATGCGGTTAAAGCCCGGAGCCCTTTCCGTTACGGTAGGCGACAGGAATATCTACCAGTTGACGACGCTTTCGGTCGGTGAGCTCAAAGCCTTTATGGAGGGTCTGAAGCTGACGAAGCAGCAGGAGCTGATCGGTAAGCAGATCTTTAAGGAGATCAGCGCGAGACTGGGCTTTCTGGTCGAGGTTGGGTTAGATTATCTGACTCTTGCCAGGGCGGCGGCTTCGCTTTCCGGCGGAGAGGCGCAGCGTATCAGGCTTGCGACCCAGATCGGCTCCGGTCTTGTAGGGGTAGCTTATATCCTTGACGAGCCCAGCATCGGACTCCACCAGAGAGATAACGACAAGCTGTTAGGGGCCTTAAAGAACCTTAGGGATATGGGGAATTCTCTGATCGTTGTCGAGCATGACGAGGATACCATGCGGGCGGCGGATTACCTGATCGATATCGGGCCGGGAGCAGGAACGAACGGAGGAGAGATCGTCGCGGAGGGAACGGTGGAGGATATCATCGCCAATCCTGATTCCATTACCGGTCAGTATCTGTCCGGCAAACGGTCGATCCCGGTGCCTGAAAAGCGAAGGAAGCCCAAGGGCTTTTTGTCCATAAAAGGAGCTGCGGAGAATAACCTGAAGGAGATCGACGTGGATATCCCGTTAGGGGTCTTTACCTGTGTGACCGGCGTATCCGGCTCCGGCAAGAGCTCCCTGATCAACGAGATTGTATACAAGGCTCTCGCCAGAAAGCTGAACCGGGCGAGCACGATCCCGGGCAAGCATAAGGCCATTACCGGAACGGAAATGTTAGATAAGGTCATTGATATCGACCAGTCGCCCATCGGCCGCTCGCCCAGATCGAATCCGGCGACCTATACTGGTGTTTTTGACGATATCAGGGATCTGTTTGCATCGACCGCCGAGGCAAGGGCCCGGGGCTACAGCAAGGGACGTTTTTCCTTCAATGTGAAAGGCGGACGATGTGAAGCCTGCTCCGGAGACGGGATCATTAAGATCGAGATGCACTTTTTGCCGGATGTTTACGTGCCCTGTGAGGTCTGTCACGGAAAACGCTATAACAGAGAGACTCTGGAGGTGCGCTACAAGGATAAAAATATCGCGGATGTTCTGGATATGACGGTGGAGGAGGCTCTGCCCTACTTTGAAAATATCCCAAAGATCAGGGACAAGATAAAGACGCTTTACGATGTCGGTCTTTCCTATATCAAATTAGGACAGCCGTTGACGACGCTCTCGGGCGGAGAGGCGCAGCGGATCAAGTTGGCGACGGAGCTTTGCCGCAGGAGTACCGGGAAGACGATCTATATTCTCGATGAGCCTACGACAGGCCTGCATTTTGCGGATATCCACAAGCTGATTGATATTTTGCAGCGGCTGACGGAGGGCGGAAATACGGTGGTCGTCATCGAGCATAATCTGGACGTGATCAAGACGGCGGATTACATCATCGACCTCGGTCCGGAGGGCGGTGAACGGGGCGGAAAGCTGATCGCGAAGGGTACTCCCGAGCAGGTGGCGAAGTCCAAAAAGTCCTATACCGGGTATTATATCGGACAGATGCTAAAACAAAAATAAGGCTAAAGCTTTTTCAAATCCTGTCGATATACTTATCAGAAAAAATCATTACCTCCATAAATATATGACAGCAGCAGGGAAGCGCATGGACGACACGGAAGGATACCAGGGGTCGGCTGTGCGCTTTCCTGTACGCAGGAATAAACAACTAATAATCGAGCAGGGGCGATGAAATCCCCCTACTCGTGGCGGCCTGATAATTGCTTCGCAATTATAGGTTGCGCAGCCGCCGGCTGCGAAGCGGCAAATACCTATCGGCGGCCCTGCCATAAAAAAACAATAATATTTTTAATATCCCTCTTTGCATAGCAAAGTTGTTGCGTTATAATTATTGTTAGTATATTATGTAAATCTAAATATTTTCTCAAATAATTATAAAGCGTGGCGAACAGGTGAGGGGACTAAAGGTTAATTTCAAATACTTAGTTCTAAATGAGTTCGAATAACTGTGATCAATCAGGGGGATAAAGATGCTTTATACGGATATAGGGATCGATCTGGGGACTGCGAGTATCCTTGTTTATATCAGAGGCAAGGGCGTTGTATTGAAGGAGCCGAGCGTTGTGGCTTTCGACCGCGATACGAATAAGATCAAGGCTATCGGCGAGGAAGCGAGGCTGATGCTCGGAAGGACGCCGGGAAATATCGTGGCGGTAAGACCGCTCAGGCAGGGTGTCATCTCGGATTATACGGTTACGGAAAAGATGCTGAAGTACTTCATGCAGAAGGCTATGGGGAAGAAGACCTTCAGAAAGCCCCGGATCAGTGTCTGTGTACCCAGCGGAGTTACCGAGGTCGAGAAGAAGGCGGTGGAGGACGCGACGTATCAGGCAGGGGCCAGAGAGGTCGCGATCATTGAGGAGCCTATCGCAGCGGCCATCGGAGCCGGGATCGATATCGGAAAGCCCTGCGGGAATATGATCGTTGATATCGGCGGCGGAACGTCGGATATCGCGGTAATCTCTCTTGGCGGAACGGTGGTCAGTACCTCGATCAAGGTCGCCGGCGATGATTTTGACGAGGCCATCGTACGGTATATGAGAAAGAAGCATAATCTTCTGATCGGTGAGAGGACCGCGGAGGAGATCAAGATAAAGATCGGAACGGTCTACAAGCTGCCGGAGGTGGATTATCTGGAGGTCAAGGGAAGAAATCTGGTGACTGGTCTTCCGAGAACGGTCAAGGTATCCTCAGAGGATACGGAGGAAGCCCTCCGGGAGACGGCATCCCAGATCGTTGAGGCGATCCACAGTGTCCTGGAGAGGACACCACCGGAGCTTGCCGCGGATATCGCGGACCGGGGGATCGTCCTTACGGGAGGCGGGAGCCTGTTAAGGGGACTGGAGGATCTGATCGCCTATAAGACGGGGATCAATACGGTAACGGCGGAGGATCCCATGACGGCGGTAGCCATCGGAACCGGAAAATTTGTGGAATTCCTCGCGGAATATAACGGTGAAATTGAGTGATAAAGCCCAGCCTTTGTTGCGCAGTAACGGAGCAATCCGGGGGGCTTTATCAGAGAGTAAAGTCGAGAGTGAAGTCGAAAGTGAAGGAGAAACCATATGTTAAAGGGTCTGTATATAGCCTGTACGGGAATGGTCAACGAGCAGAGGCGGGTCGACGCGCTTTCCAACAACCTGGCGAATGCTTCGACGACCGGGTATAAAAAGGAAGGAACGACCTCCGAGGCCTTTTCCGATGTTCTCGCCTTGAAAATCAAGGATACCTCAGAGCCCCTTACGGCAAGAAGGCTTGGGATCATGAATATGGGCGTCAAGCTGGGAGAGACCTATACCGACTATGATCAGGGACCTTTCCACGAGACAGGGAATACCTTTAACATGGCGCTTTCCGGCAAGGGTTTCTTTGCCATTGAGTTTACGAACAAGGCGGGGGAGACCTCAGTAAAATATACGAGAGACGGAACTTTCAAGCTGAACGTGAACGGTGAGCTGGTAAATAATAACGGTGATTTCGTTCTGGATACCAACGGGAATCATATCGTACTGGATCCGACCCAGGATTTTACGGTGGACAGGCTGGGAAATATTACTCAGGGCGAAGCGGTGAATCCGTTGGCTCAGGTCAACGTCGTGGATTTTGCGGACTATGATTTCCTTGAGAAGTACGGGGAGACCTATTATCAGCCCGTGGACGGGGCGCAGTTTGTTCCAGCGGACGCGCAGATCTATTCGGGCTATTTAGAGACCTCGAATGTACAGACGGTCCACGAGATGGTAGAGCTGATCTCGTATCAGAGGGCTTACGAGTCGAATCAGAAGATCATTCAGGCCTATGACGACAGTCTCGGGATTGCAGTCGAGCAGCTGGGACGTGTTTCCGGGTAAGTTTTTTTTCTGATCTGCCGATATAAAAAGCAGAGGTTTTCAGACGGCAAACGGAATCGGATAGCGTACAGGCTTATTATAGCAGGAGGCAGTATGGTAAGAACACTTTGGACGGCAGCGACGGGTATGATCGCGCAGCAGACGAACGTAGATACGATTGCGAATAACCTGGCAAACGTCAATACGGTTGGCTATAAGACGGAGACAAATGAATTCAAGTCTCTGCTGTATCAGACCCTGCAGACGAGAACGACTTCGGCCAACGGAGATACGAAGCCGGTGGGCGCGCAGGTAGGTTTAGGTGTCCGGAACGCAGCCATCGCATCCCAGTTTACTCAGGGTGCTTATCTGGAGTCGGAGAGCAAGACCGCTTTTGCTATCGGCGGCAAGGGTCTGTTCGCGGTCCGGGGCGAGGACGGCGAGACCTACTATACCAGAAACGGTGATTTTCGCTTCTCTATCGGCGGGAACGGGACCATGGTGCTTGCGACTTCGGGCGGTCTTCCGGTCTTAAGTTCGGCGGGACAGGAGATAAGGATCCCGGATACCTATATCACGAGCAAGATCGAAGTAGATGCGGACGGATATCTGATGTATCCTGACGCGAATAATAATATGCAGCGGATCAACAATATGAGGATCGGCCTCTACCAGTTCCAGAATCCTTCGGGACTGAACAAGGAAGGGGATTCCCTTTACAGCCAGACCGCGGCTTCGGGACCGGCGCTAAATGAGGCGACGAACCAGAATCTGGACCGGAGCGAGATCCGTCAGGGCTATCTGGAGGGGTCGAATGTTTCAGTGGCGGATGAGATGGTCAACCTGATCGTGGCGCAGCGTGCCTATGAGCTGAATTCCAAGGCGATAACGACGGCGGATACTATGATGCAGGAAGCGAATGAGCTGAAGAGATAAGCTGACGCTAATTATACTGGTTAACGAAAATCGTTGCCGATTTTCGTTAACCGTATAAAGTGATGCGCACGGATTCGGTAAGGAAATATGCCGCTTAAAGCGGCCCGAATCCGGCGCACTCAATAACGAAACGGCAAGCCTTTTCGTTATT
>JAFSXN010000122.1 GCA_017444015.1 Lachnospiraceae bacterium
GCGCTGCGGGACGATCAGGATGTTGAATATCAAAAACACGGCTGACACTGCCGTGGCGATGTACCACACCTTACGGATGCGGAAGTGGTCGATCAGCCAGCTCCCGTATTTTGCCAGCGGATAAAACAGCACCGCCGCGAACGCAACGTTTAGGCCAAACTGGAATGCCCCTGCTTCCAGACTGTAATCCTCTATCGTAGCGGTGGGGTGCAGGAAGGCATCGAAGGCGTTGGCAAAGTTGGAGTTAAAGCTAAGGAGCGCACAGACAAGCACAAACACGGCCAGTGTCTGGCAGAAGGGCGTTTTCAGCGTCTTTTGATAAATGAACAGAAACACCAGCATGGTAGGCATTAACAGCACGTTGTAACCCACGGACCAGGCCACGTCTATGAGAGCCAGCAGAGGGACACTGATGCACATTAGAAGCCCCATGCCGATCAGCGTCTTTTTCACACCATACTTAAGCTGGTTGCGCATGGGAAGATAACATAGGAGCGCAGCCGGGAAATAAATACAGTAGCAGAAGAATTCGGTCAGATAGGATTCCATGCTCATATGCCTCCTCCTTGCAGGTCAAAGCGCATTCTGTCCATAAGGTAGTTGTCCCAGATCTGTTCCAGCTTTTTTCGATTCCGCGGGCTGATGGGAACAGGCTCCCCTACGTTCAGGTGCAAAAGATCATTCTCAAAGCTTTGGATATAGGCCATGTTGACGATGACGCCGCGTCGGATCAAAAGGAAACGCTTATCCTTAAGGAGTTCAGCACTTGCGGTCGTAAAGGTCATCCGGGTAAGAAAGCGCTGGCCGCTCTTATCAAGGACCACCAGGTAGTTATGGGTATCCGTCCCGATCATGACCAGCTCGTCGTAGAGGACGCCTGCCTCTCCTTCCTGGCTTGTGAAGGAAAAGGAGGGGGAGCTTACGGGCGTAGTCCTTTTAAGGATATCGTCCATCATCGGAAAGAGATTCTCCCTTTTGACTGGTTTCAAAATATATTCATAGGCATGGAGTCGGAAGGCATCCGGCATGTGATCCTCCGATGTGGTCAGGAAGACGATGATCGCATCCCTGTCCGTCTCCCGGATCCTTTTCGCGGCCTCGATGCCGCTCATCCCCTCCATGTAAATATCCAGAAAAACGGCGCTGTAACGAAGCGGCCGGTAATCCGCCAGGAGCTCCTCTGCGCTGCCGTATTCGGATACGGCAAGCTCTATATGGGCGGATGCCGCATATTCTGAAAGAATATGCCGGATCTTCTCCCGCTCCTTCGGCAGGTCGTCTGTAATGGCGATATTCATGTGCATCACTTCCCCTCAAATACAAAAGATCGTCTTAAGCATACCACAAAATTTTACCCTGGTATGTCAATTCGGCACAGTTTTTGTTAATTCGGCACAGGGCTATTGAAAATCGGTATCTGCGAGCCTACAATCAACAAAACAGGGGCATGATTTACTTTGAAAGGCCCGTGGAAAGAGTTTTCTTGTAAGGAGCGGACGGGAGGTTTGCGGTGAACGCGGTGATTTATACAAAGGATGAGAAGGAATATATCTCCATGGCAGGGATTCTCATGGAGGAAGCTGACCTTATGGATGTTTTTCGGGATCCCCTGGACGGCCATGGGCACTACGATTATCCTTATGACGTGATCGTGGTGGCGTTAGAGGGAGCAAAGGGCATGAACACCGTCGAGGAATGGTCAGACCGCTATCCGGATGCCAGGATTATCTGGCTGACCAGCGATGCGGATTTTGTAAAAACAGCGTTTCGGAGGCATCTGAGCGATTTTCTGGTTCGTCCCTTTGACGAGGCTGTATTCCGGGAATCCGTCCGGGAGGTTCTCAATGGATCCCCAAGATGGAAGGCGCAGAGAGGATAAAAAAATGGGAAAAAATGAGCAAAAGCCCTTGACAGGCGAAGAAAGAACCGGCTCGGCTCAGCGGCTATTATTATGTAAAAACACAGGGGCGTACTGCGCCCTCGCGTGCCCTTCGGGGTATTTTGAAATGGAATATGGTAACGACACGGGAGGACCGTTGGTTATTGGGATTTTTGACCCTTTATCTGGCGGTCTTTTCGTGTATTCGGATATAGAGC
>JAFSXN010000123.1 GCA_017444015.1 Lachnospiraceae bacterium
ACGTCAAATTTGTCATAAGCAAGTAGAGGTGATGAAATCCCCCGCGCATAAAAAAAGAGAAGCGGCCTGCTTCCCCTTTCTTCTACGGTACCGGAATTACTACCCTTACGGAAAAGATCCCTCCCTCCGCATGAAAGTCCACGATACCCCGTATTTCTCAACCGTCCTTTCAATGCTCAGAACACCGATTCCTGCTCCGTCCGGTCTCCTCGGCCGGTCCGGCTCCTGTGACAAAAGATTTCGTCTGCACGTGTTTTCCACCTGAATCAGGAACCTTCCGTTTTTGATCTGAAACTTCCCATCAATCCGCCTTAATACATTCCTTTCTGACAAGCCTGTCCGCCAAAGTAAGATGAAACAACCTGTTGATCCCATCATCTGTAAGCTTGACGTGATAGAACAATCTTCAGAGCAGTCAGACCCGGGGATCCAGAACCGGAAGTGTCAGTTCTTCTTCAACAAAAGCACTCATATATACCGGAAGATATACCTTCCTTTCTTTTACTTCCACATTGCAATTTGCAAATATATATGCATTTTCGATCTCATATTCGGGATTACTCAGTGCTTTATCCAACGCAGAATGAACATAATAATCCTTCCCGCTTTTTACCTCAACAGGAAGCACACTGCCATTATATTCCGTTACAAAATCGAGTTCGCCATGTTTATGACTATTATAAAAAAATAATGAAAAGCCATGTGCATAGAGCTGCTGCGCTACTGCGTTTTCATAGAGACCGCCCAGATTAACCTTATCATTTTGAGATATGATCTGAAGCTTTACAGGGCTTCCATATTGACAGGTTAGAAGACCAACATCGGATGAATACAGCTTTACGAGGCTGCTTTTTTTATTCTGCTCAAGTGCCAGCCTGGGTTCGGTTGTATTATAAACCGGAATAGTAACACCGGCATACGTCAGCCATAAAAAGGAATTTTCCGCTTTTTCGAAATGAAATCCTTTCTTTATATCAGTATAATTAAATCTTTTGTTCTGCTTCAGGAGGTTGGAAGGTATGGTGTCATAAACGGCCTCAAGGAAAAGCTTCTTATCCTTTGACTCATATTTGGAAAAATCCTGTTTATATAGTGATATTATGTTAGATTGTATATCAGAGACATTATTGATATCGCCGGTTTCAACGTACTCTCTGACAGCATCGGGCATACCGCCGATAATCAGATAACGTGAGAATGCTTTCAGCACCCTCTCATTTACCGCCTCTTCAACCTCCCGCCTCTCTGCAAGGCATTCTTTCAGATAGGATATTGTGTCGTCTATCATACCGGCAACAAGCAGAAACTCCTCAAAATCCAAAGGATACATGGTCAGGAGCTGCGCATACCCGACAGGAACGGATCGGAGATTTCTCATTTCAATACCCAGAAGAGACCCGCTCAGAACATAGCGGAACCGCCCATCATCAACCCAGAATTTTACCCTCGTTATGATGTCTTTTAACTCCTGCACTTCGTCAATAAAAACGATCGTTTCGCCGGGAACAAACTTATAATCCATAATGGCAGTAATATTTACTATCATATCATCAACGCTCATTACGTTATTAAGAACCGCGATCATTTCCGGCTTCTCTATAAGATTAATCTCCAGATAGCTACACTTATTAGCTTGCAGGCGTTCCCTTATACTATAGGTTTTTCCAACCTGCCTTGCCCCTGTTACGATCAGCGCCTTTTTTGAGTTTTGGATCCACTGATCGAGTTTTTTTTCAATCTTCCTCTTTAACATGGCCAGCCTCCCTGTACCAGAGTATACTTGCCTTTTGAAATTTTTTCAATGAAATTTATGGAAGAATTGAAATTTTTTCAAGAAAATAACTATAGAATTATAAATTTTTTCCAAATCAGATATTCAGAAAATGTCAAATGTCAAATTGGTCAAAAGAATAGGGAAGCGCATGGCTTCCCTTTCCCTCGTATTAAAACCAATTCTTACGCCCCAGAGGGGCGAGGAACTTACCCGCTCTCATTCAATTTTGAACGTTTACCTCATCATAGGTTAGCTCAGGAAACTCAGCAACCGCTTTATCGTAAAACTCCTTCAGCGCTTTTTCCTCGCTGTATTCTCCCTTTACATATCCGGTAAAGGCTTCCTTAAAAGCGTCACATAATCCCTGATCATAGGGTCCTACGATAGACATATCTATTTTAGGAGCGGCAGACGCGAACAGCGCTATATGATTCTGCCCGCCCAGAAATTCCGAGCGGTAGCTGGATTTCGCTATCTCATTCATACCGGAAATCGTATTGGTATAGTCATCCGTTCCTTTCGTGATCGCAACCATATTCTCCTTATCGCAGGTCATCTTCCGCATAATACTCGCCACCAGGGAGGCATTATCCGTCCCTCTTGCTCCTGCAATCCATGTTCCGCCCCAGTACCATGCTGCAGGTCCTTCGCAGACTGCCCAGTCTCCGAAGCCCTCTTCTCCCGCATTGCCCACGAGTGTGAAATTAATCCCCCAGGTTGAATAGAAAAAGCCGAAAACCTTTCCCTCCGCCGTCTGGTCAAAGCTCCATTCCTCGCTCCATAGCGCCGTTGTTCCCATCCAGCCATTATCATAATAACGTTTACATTTTTCCGCCCAGTCAAAGAGTCCCGGATCCACCTGAATATGCGGTGTCGCACTGTCCAGATCGGTGACCCATGGATTTTTCGTATTATTCGAAAATACCCGGAACCAGTCCTCCAGTCCGGAGAGCATCTTGTAACCTTTCTCATGTGCCTTCGCGGCAGTCTCTTCAAACTTGTCCCAGTTTGCGAGAGCGCTTTGTACAGCCTCCGGATCATCGGTTCCTAAAACATCCTTTGCTATGGAACGACGATACGCAAAGAGTCCCGGCGTTGCCTGCCAGCTTGTCCCTTTTAACTTCCCATCCTTTGAAGTAGCGATTTCCTTCGTATAGGGATACTGGTCTGCGAGCTCCTGTGTTGTAATACCAAGATCGTTTACAATGTCGAGTGTATAATCCGAATCCACATATTTTAAAATATAATCCGCCTCCATCAGAAACAGATCCACCTTCTGATCCGCCGGGGCATCCATATTTAAAAGCAGCGCTTCGTCCAGACCATTTTGATAAGCATAGTCATCGTAAGGATTGATTGTCCAGACAACCTTGACATCTCCGATGCTTCCGGTTCCATCGCCGTTATCTGTATACCCGGGATAATAGTCAGTCATCCGCTGTTCAAACTCATTGTTCCAGCAATATATATTCAGAACCTTTCCTCCATCGGAGCATAGCGGCTCTGTATAAGCCTCTGCGGCATTCTCCTCTGTTTTTTTACAGCCTGAGAGGATAACAGCTCCCAGGCTCAACAAAACTATGATTCCTTTTATCAATTTTTTCACTTTGATCCCCTCCCTATATACGAATTTCGTTGATATTGTCATCCAGAACCCTTGCGATTTCATTCAATCCGTTAATACCATCCGTCATAATCTGCAGGGCTCCCAGAATACCTGACAGGTTCTCGGAGGTTTCCTGTGAGCTTTCCGCATTTTGGGAAGCAATGGAGGACAAGCTGTCAACCGTATGAATAATTCCGGCTCTCGCGTTTTCCAGTCTGTCTGTGTGCTGCCTTATATTATTGGCGTTATTTAAAGAACCATCGATTCCTTCCTGGACGCTCCGGAAAGCTTCGGCAGTCTGCTCTACCATAAGATTCTGCTTCTGCATTACCTCCCGGACCTCATCCATAACAGCAACGGCTCTCGAGGAATTCTCCACCAGTTCATTCACGACAGTTCCGATATTTTCTACAGAAACCCGGGATTCCTCAGCAAGCTCCTGAACCCCTGACGCAACGATCGCAAACCCCTGTCCCGTCTCTCCCGCTCTTGAAGCCTCGATTCTGGCATTCAGTGACAGAAGGTTCGTTTGATATGCAATATCCCCGATAATCGCTGCCGCCTCTTTGATTTTATTAGCCGCCTCATTTGTTTCGTTTGTCTGTTCATAAATCCTGTTGATGGCGTCAGAGGTCTGTTCATTGATCTGTACCAGCTCCGCAATCACCTGAAACGCCTTTTCACTGGTATCACGCATGCGGTTTGCAGTTTCCGAAAGCCCTGAAACCTGAATTCCGGTATCCACTATCATCTCTCCGATGATTCCAACCTCCTCATTGGCACGTTTTGTCTCCGAGGCTCCCGTAGCTATTTCTTTTACCGCGGAATCGATCTGAGACGCGCTCCTGTTTGTTTCCTGCGCGTTTCCCCAAAGCTCCTCCGCCGCTGTATAAAGCAGTGCGCTCTGTTTTTTTATTTCTGTGATAATTTTTGAAAGCTTTTCCTGCATATTCTCAACTGATGCCGCTATAACACCCGTTTCATCCCGACGTCTTACAAGAGCCTTTGTGCGTTCATCCGGCGTAAAATCCAGCGTCCCTATTTTATCTACCACTTCGGAAACCGTCTCAATCGGTTTGGTGATCCGTAAGGATTGATAAAGTCCATAAAGAAGCATGATGATGAAAATTGCCGCTCCGGCTAAAACCGCCACCTTTGTTGTCTGATTTATTGTCGCCAAGAAGTCTGCTCTGTCTGAGGCTATTACCAGAACAAAGCCCTTGCTGCTGGCGTAATACGAGGCTATTTTTTCTATTCCGTTTTCCAAATAGGTAACAACTCCCGGCTCCGGTACCGAGCCGTTTTTTACCTGGGCAGCAATGCTTCCGATTTCATTTATTGCAACCTGCCTTCCTACCTTCGTTTTGTCAGGATGATAAATAACAATGCCATCCTCTCTTACTAAAAAGCAAAAACTGCTTTGACAGTTGATAAGCCTTGCCTCCTTTAAAAATGCCTCCAGTCTCGACGGCACTTTACGGATATCGATAGCGTTTTTCGTAAGATTTACAGCGCTCTCAAGCTTCTGGCCGTACAGCACCGTTGTCATGTACAGATAATTGGTATTCACGGAATCCAGTTCTCCCCGTACCGGAACAGTAACAACAAGCAGAATGGATGTAACCGCAATGAAAATCGCAATTCCCAGCGTAAACATAATCCGAAATCGTATGGATGACAGTATAGGAACACGGCGCTCCTTCCCTTTCAAATCCTTTGCCTTGCTTTGTTTCATATTGTCAAAACCCCTTTCAATAATTATGAATTACTTTTCTATCGCTATACTCCATCGAAAGATATAATCTCTCGGATCTATCTCTGTTCCGAAAAAAGGGCCTGCCAGGCAGATTCCAAGAAGCGGCCCGGCCGGAGTAATTCCTCTTTTCTTCATTTCCTCCCAGAGCATATTCCCTCCGTTATTCATAATCTCGTCTTCATTTCCATGATAAGTCAGGGAAAAGGCCATTTTTGCTTTTCGCTTGACACCCCGTGACGGATCCGGGATATGCTCCGGAGAAACAGCAACGACAATCGTACTGCGGAAGGGTTTGGGCTCCATCCCGTCATAAACAGTGTCCAAATCCGGGGTCACCGAAGCCATCGGGGTCATAGGAAATGGCTTATAGCCCATTTCATACATTCTTTGTATCTCTATATAGTTATGTTCAATCTGTTCCTTCGGGTTTCTGATCGGACAGGAGAAACAGTAAAAAGTTCCTCCGGATATCTCCGTATACGAAAAAGTCAGGCTTTCCCTTTCCGTCAGTCTCGCCTCAAATTCATCGACACAGCGTTTCGCTGAGGCAAGCTTCCCTCGAAGCTCTGAAAGAAACTTCTCCCGATCAAGCTCTCCTTTGTAATAAGCCAGAATCTCCTTTGTATTCAGTCCCAGACTGTGAAACATCTTATATTGCATGATCCGGTTGATATTCACGACATCGTAATAGCGTTTTTTCGTCTCCGGATCTATCCTTCTCGGTTGGTCGAAGCCCTTTTCTTCTATCTTTAACAGCGTAGTCCTTGCAAGATCACATATATTTGCCGTTTCAAAGCTTGTATATAAACGCTCATTTTCAATATGAAAATCTTTATTCATTGTGTCCTCCTTGTATTCCAGCAAGTAAAAAACGGAATACCTATAAAAAAATGCTAACATATCCCCCGGGGGACACCGCAAGCATTTTTTCCAAAAAAAAAGAAGCCCAAGGCTTCCCTTTTCTACGGTACCGGTATGACCACCCTTACGGAAAAGATCCCTCCCTCCGCGTGGAAATCCACGATACCTCCGTATTTTTCTACTGTTCTTTCAATGCTCAAGACGCCGATCCCCGTCCCGTCCGGTCGCCTCGGCCGGTCCGGCTCCTTTAGCACAAGTCCTCTTCGGCAGGTGTTTTCCACCTGGATCAGAAATCTTCCGTTCTTGATCTGAAGCTTCGCATCGATCCGCTTTTTTTCTTCCTCCGAATTAAGACATCCGTTTACCGCGTTTTCCAGGATATTCCCGACAAGCGCCGTCAGATCCATCGCTCCCATAAACAGCTTCTCGGGCACCTTTGCCAGAGCCTGAAAGGAGATCCCCTCTCCCTCCGCCCGCTCCTTATAGACGGATAAAATACTGTTCAGCTGAACATTCAGGCTGAACACCTGCTCCGAGCCGGAAAGCTCCTTCTCCGCCTCCTCAAGATAACTCAGCGCCTCCTTATTATTCCCGTCTCTTAAGTATTCCAGGACTACTCTTTTATGGTGGCGGACATCATGCGCCATCCTTCTTATCTCGTTCTGTCTGGTATTTACCGCCTCGATCTGCCGGACCAGAAAGGCGTTATCCTGCTCGATAAGTCTTGCCTGTGTCAGCTCCTCCATATAGGACGCTACAAGAGTCAGCGTATAAAGAATCAGTACATTCATCCCTAAAAGGAAAAGGAGCAGCAGCAGATAAAAAACATTGTCATAAAGCTCCCGTTCCACCACCTGCCATTTCCTCTAATCTTATTTTATTTTGGTGGAAATATTATAGTATAAACAACTTCTCCAGGGATCGTATCTGCACGATTTGTCATTTTCCCGACATAATCTGCACCTGACAGAAAAATCTTTTAATTATTATATTTACATTGTAATTTTAGCGTGATAAAATCATCACAAATCATCACAAATACAAAAAATCATCACAAATCATCACAAATACAAAAAATCATCACAAATTAAGGAGATCCTATGTCCACTATCAATCCTTTTACCAGAACGCCGGGAGTAGCCGGTGACGCATTTATTGACATGCACTACGCCGATGAGATAATCAATAATTTTGAAAGTGATATTTCATCAAAATATGTATACAAGATAGTCGGGCTACGAGGCTCCGGAAAATCTGTTGAATACCGAAAGGTCATAAATAAACTCTCAGATAAAAAGGGATGGCTTGTGTACACCTTATCCGCTGCAGGCAATCCGGTGTCTACGCTGATTGCCAGGCTAAGTAAGGAATCTTTTATAGATGATAAAATAAGGAAAACTACTGTTTCAGCCGGCGGTTCTGCAAAGGCAGATGCTCTGATCGTTCAAGGAGAAGCCGATTTTGAGGTAACAAGGACTTCTGAGGTGAACACGCTTTATTTTTCTGCTGAAGCGGAACTGACCGATATGATACAGAAAGCGAATGACAATGGCTATAAGGTATTAGTCGGTATTGATGATATTGCGAAAACCCCGGAGATGGTAAAATTCCTATCTATTTGGGGAGCTATGCTGTTGGATGATAAGAAAAAAATCTATTTTGTCTGTACCGGTCTTGCTAAAAATATAGAAGACTTTACAGAAGAACCCAATCTTACTTTCTTTAAACGAAGCGAACCTATAGAAACCGGTCCTCTTAACAAATATGCGATAGCCCTTATGTATCGAAAACTCTTAGGTGTTGATGAAGCAGAGTCTGTAAAGCTTGCCAAATTTACCTGCGGCTATGCCTATGCTTATCAAGTTCTTGGCTCTTTATATTTTGAGAAAAAGCAGCAGGATCCTTTTGAAAGTATTATTCCGGCGTTTGACAGGATCCTTTTCGGAGATTCCTACGATTTAATCTGGAAATCGTTGACAAAAGCTGAGCAGGAGCTGGTGATACGGATTGCATTGTCTGATTCGGGAAAAGTGGCAGAAATCAAATCCCAAATGTCCCATCCGCAGGGATTTGATTCTCTACGTCAGCGGATCAAAAACAAACATCTGATCAATACAGAGGAACGAGGCTATCTTAAAATTGACCTTCCCAGATTTAAGAATTATATTCTTCTCTGGCATACTGATGAGTCGGAAGAATGACCGGTATTATTGTCATGTTGGTTGCGATCACCCTCGCCACCCATATGTCTTAAGTTCTGATCTGAATGCAGTCCTTCGGGTATATCTATCTTTGTATTCTGCCATTATTCTTTGTTTTGCACCCTTTTCTCCTAAAGATTCTCTCACCTCTCCCAAAGCCGCGATATACGAAGCACATTCCCCGTAATAGTTTCTCCTGTTTGCATTCATAATTCCTTCTGTTCTCTTTTCGATCAGACCTTCTATCTTATCAAGCACAATCTGTTTGTAATCATCCTCCATAGGCGTAAGTGATCTCCACCTGCGAAAAACTGATAAAAACAATGTACCATTCTCACTATTGTCAGATTCCAGACCTGCTTTATAGGAGTCGTCAGAAAAATGCATAGCCTCGGATGTCTTTCGCGTCATTGCCTTTATTCCAATCTTATCCCACTCTCCCTCATACAAATACAGCAGGAACACGGCAATTCCCTGTTTCATAAAAGTACTGCTCCACCCCAGAGGTTCCTTCGCATTCATATGATACTGCATAACGTACTTAAATCTTCCTTCCAGGAAGTTCAACATAACAAGTGTATATTTTCCGGGTTTGTTCTCAGATTGTTCACCGTACACATCACTTCGATAGTAGTCATCATAGAGTAAACTCTTATCTGTTCCCTTACTCATTTTCGAGGTTATCAGATTTAAACGGTCTCGCTTCTCAGGACAGTCAAAACCATTCAGTAAAGCCCTCAGGTAATTAACCGGAGTCGTGTCTGATTCATATGCCGCAAAATAACAATCCTCCAGCATCCTTAGATCGCGGGACTTTTCCTTCAAAATGTATTCAGCCGTTTTAAGAGCGGTCTTGCTCCTTACAACATACTTTGTTGGGATCTTTCTGATCGCCGCATATCCGATCTGAACAATTTCTTTTGTTGCAAGACCGTCAGGATTATTCATTATCTGAAAATACACTCCGGGATGCTCTTCCATAAATCTGTCTGCCAGAACGCAGGCTTTATGCGGATCATTCATCAGTCTGACAGATTCGTTAAACAAGTCTTCAGCAAGTCTTCCCTTCTGTTTGCCTAAATACTCAATCCATTTGTTAAGAAAACCGTCAAAATCAGGCAGCTCGGTATCCCCATGCTGCATCAGACCTTCAACTGTTATGTCTTGTATCTGCGAATTATGAATAACCTTATACATATCTTCGATATGATCGTCATCCTCGCCCATACTCATATATCCACAATAGAGGGTATCATAAACAATTTTTTTCACATCCCGGTTAAGCAACTCGTGGTACACCATGTCCTTAATATTAAGTGATTCATTATAGTCATACTCACCGGTTGTCCCTACAGTGATTTCAAACAGCCTGCTTCCGATGTCAAAGCCGTTAGTATAGCTTTCCGCATCCACACATTTATGTACGTAATCGCAGGCCTTCTCCAATTTTCCGACTATATCTTCATCATCCTTATAGAAAAACTCCTCTTCTTCATCATTGTACCAGTCGTCATATTCCTCATTAAGTATCTCTTCCAGACAGATCTCTCCGGAGCCTATCATTTCAAGATCCTTCATGATCATTTCATATTCTTCCTTATCGTCAGCAGCACGCTGAACATCGGCAGTTTTTTTCTTTGTACCTTCCGACAATGACTGCAGCTTATAGAGAAATTCATCTCTCCTGTACTCAGGTATAATTCTGGCTATTTCACGAATGAAGTCATTCAACTGTTCCTTCGTATATTCGGATGATATCTTATTGATCTGTTTCAAGAAGCTTGTCAGGTTCATTTTTTTCAGTTCTCCTTTCGGGTTTACTAATTCCGCCTCAATACTCTCTTATCTACGAGGTTACCGCTTATTTTATCAGATTATGCCGGAACATCACCATGGATTTCTGATATCCTGCATGCGGCAAACAACGGAATGTTTGTAAGCCAGTCCTGTTGTCTGTAAGCAGACATAGACAACCGGATCGGTCGCGAACCTCTATGTTCTTTATAGAACTGGGATAATGACTTGGATCGCAGATTCTCCGCCGCCTTTACCTCGATCGGTATCAGTATATTCTCTTCCTGGATCAGAAAATCAAGCTCAAGTTTGGAAGACTCGCTGTCGTAATAATATATTCCGCCGTTAACATAGCAGATTAACTGTTCAACAACATATTGTTCCGTAAAGGTTCCTTTATATTCCTCAAATACATTTTTTCCAAGCAGAATCTCTGAAATCGACGCATCCACCATGGCGCCCATAAGGCCGTGATCCAGCAGGAACAACTTAAATCCCGAAAAATCCTCATAGTATTTTAACGGAATCCCGGCTTTTCTGACCCTTGAAATCTTATGTATAATGCCTGCATCCATCAGCCATTGAATAGCAGGCTTAAAGTTTGCTGCTCGGGCGCCCTTTTGAATGTCTCCGTAAACAAATTTTTTATTGCTTTTTGCCAGCTGCTGTGGAATTGAATTCCATACCTGGTGGATCCTGCCCAATATTTCCGGTTTCGCATGCTTTGAAATATCCAGGGAATAATCTGCAAGAATTTTCTTCTGAATATCCCTGACACGATTCATCTCGCGACCATCAATAAATGCCTGCACAGCCTCCGGCATCCCTCCGGTAAAAAAATACTCCTGCAAAGCCTCCGTAAAGAGCATCGTCAGGCTTTCCATATCCTCAAGTGGTGCTTTCGTAAGCCGCTCGTATGCTTCCGACCCGAGCCTTGCCTTTACAAACTCCGGAAATGTCATCGGATAAAGTGACAACTCGTCCACCTTGCCAACAGGAAAAGAGGCCCCTTCGTGTATCGCAAGCCCTAAAAGGGAACCGGCAGCGATAATATGATACTCCGGAGCATCCTCACAAAAATATTTCAGAGCGGAAAGGGCCTTTGGAACCTCCTGAATCTCATCAATAAAAATAAGCGTCTTTCCTGACAGTATTTTCTGCCCGCTAACGATTTCGATGTCCGATATCAGCCGATCCGTCCGAAAGCCGTGATCAAATATACCGGCGATTCGTTCATCCTGATCACAGTTTAGCTCAACAAAACCTTCAAATTCCTTTTCTCCGAATTCTTTTACAATATAGGATTTCCCGACCTGACGGGCTCCATAGATGATGAGTGGTTTTCTATAGGGATCATTCTTCCACTTGAGCATCTTTTCATATATTTCCCGTTCCATTTTGCATTCCTTTCGCACCTCAAAGATCATGGAAGATCGGCAGTTCCTTATTAGATATATTATATCATCTCGATGCGCTACTGCAACATTTTTCGGAACGAACTTCTTCGATTTGAGACATTTTTTGGAACGAACTTTTGTTAGTTAATAGATTGCAGTTTTATGAGTTTTATGCCGCTATTCAAGAAATTCTTTAAATATGTACCCGATAGGGTGCAACTCTATTAAATGTTCTTTATTTATACCCTATCGGGTATCTATACTTTAATCCGTTTGCGAAGCGATTCCCTCCATCGCCATCGCAACTAAGCAATCCTGACAATGAGCTCCCTGCGTACTGTAAATCGGTTTACCGCACCTTTCACATCTGCCGGTAGGCACAGTCGCTCCGCCCGCTACCATTTCCAGGTCATCATCTGATAATTTTGCAAAAACCTTCTTGCGTTCGCTCATTCTTTCTTCTCCTTTCAGAATTCGCTATGAGGTTACCTCCTGCGTGGTTGTCCCGACTCCTACTACAACGGTTACAATCGTATTGTTAAACCCTAATACCCGGTTATAGTCCACCGTCATGGGAAGGCTACGAAGCATCTTAAGCCCGGTGATCTCCTTCCCCTCGTCATCCTGAAATTCCACAGGGTTAAAAATAACTCCGTTATCTCTTACGCGCAGTATAACATCATCCGCGCTGATCCGTAAGAAGATATCAACGGAATCCTCCTTCCCGCCGTAGGCGTATTTCGCAATGTTTACACAAAGCTCCTCCGCGGCGATCCCCAAAAGATTCCCAAGACTCGAAGGCAGGTGGTTCTCCCCACAGAGCCCAATCACCTTCTCGGAAGCCTCTACCGCGTTCTCGATCTTACTTACAATGGAAAAGTCGTAAAGCGCTGCGCCCTCCTCTGTGGCCTTGGGCAAAAGAATCCCCTGCTTTCCGGTCTTTTTCGCCTTCTGACAGAGATACATCCAGACAGAGCCCATTGCAAGAAGTGGCGAAACGGCAAAGGATAACCAGATGAGCTTCGGCGCAAAGACGCCAAAAAGCCATATCACCGGGATAAAGCAGACGATTCCCTCAACGACCGTCAGTACGGAAGCTGTATTTTTACCGTCCGTTGCCTGTAAACAGGAGCGAAAGATGTGCATCGCTCCTGTGAGCGGTATGCTTAAAGCAAACATCCGAAAGGCGGTATCAAGGAGCGCCGAAGCCTCCGGTGAGGTAACACCGAAGATTGCCCCAAACTGCCTCGGAAATGCCTCAAATAGAACCATAAGGATAAGGCAGACCGTTCCCGTAACCTTCGCCGCGGTATTTAGCATCGCTTTCAGACCCTTATAGTCCCTTTCCCCGTACAGTGCCCCGCCGATGGGTAACATCGTCTGGGTCGTTCCGCCGTAAAAGATAGTAGCAATGCTGTCTGCCGAAATACACACCGCAGCGACCTCTGAGCCAACAAGCCCCGCAGCCGTAATGATGATCGAGTTCATAACGAAGGTTCGAAGGAACAGGCAGGCATACATAAGCGCTGACGGAAGCCCTGTCTTTAAGGTGCTTCCGATTAAGGCGAGGTCTTCCTTTCCCAAGCTTGTAAAAAACACACTTCGTTTTTTTGATTTAAGATATATAACGCTGCAGAAAAGCCCGGCAAAATACCCAATATTCGTCGCCCATCCGGCGCTTCCGATTCCAAGGCCCATAAGCCCCATAAAGATATAATCAAACAGCAGATTGACGGCATTTGACAGGATCGGGACCGTGATCGCAAGCGTTTTCAGCCCGTCTACGCGGATATAGGCAGATACGCCGTTAGATAAGAGTACAAGGAATCCTAAGAATAACATCGGGAACAGATAATCGCAGACCGCCTGATATAGCCCCGGTTCTCCTACGGAAAGGGCTCGCGCAATCGGCACCCGAAAGACAAACCCCACCGCTCCCATAAGAAGCATGGCGGCAGCGCCCAGGACAATGGAGATCGTAAAGCACTTATCCGCGTTCTTTTGATCACGGCTCCCCTTATAGGTCACGGCTAAGGTACTGCCGCCGTTGATAAAAAGACCATAGAGAAGATTGATCACGCAGATGATCGGCGCGGTCAGATTGGTCGCCGCAAGATCGACGGAGCTTAAAAGATTTCCCACCATGATCCGATCTACGATCGTAGCTATCGACGCGCTGCCGCTCATGGCCAGGGTCGATAAAAAATATTCCCGATATTTTTCCTGTATCAGTCTTCCGTTTCGTTCCATCACATATCTCTCCCTCTCTTTGTCAATTTCTCCGGTAAAATCATCGTCCCAGATTATCCTCGTCAAAGAACCCAAGCCCCATTAACCCGGAAATAAACTGCCTGATATAAGTGCTGTCCGTAGCGTTCCAATAGAAGCCCAGGCGTCCCAGCACCTGATTCGAATACTCACACTTGACCTGTACCGGCACTGCGTTGCCGTTCATCCCCTGATATGCGAGCATGCTCTGGAAGATCGCGGCCTTCTTCGGATCCTTCTCTGCCTCTGAAAGCGCCTGTACAAATTCCTGATCCTCGACCACCGCTATCTCTAGGCCTACCTCGTTCATGATCCGTATCACATCAATCATCGGGATCACATGGCTGTTGATCGCATGGAACAGGCAGCATTCCTTTGGCGTTCTCGCTAATTGCAGAAAGCTCTTCGCGCTTAAATCAATAGGTCCCATCCGAAGTGGGTTGTTCATCATCAGATACGGGAAACGCTTTAAGATCGCAAAGCTTCGTAACCTTCCCATAGAGCTGTTGCTTAGGAAGTTGATCTGGAATTCTCCGTCCGATTCCCTTGCGGCAAGAGTTCCCACACGGATAATTTTAGCGTCTAACCCCTGCTCCGCCACAGCGGAAAGCACCTCGATCTCCGCCTGCATCTTGGAGGAGGTATACTGGTTCTCCAGCACCTGCCCGAAATACAGGCTCTGTTCATCTAACGCCCGAATCTGTGAAGGATTCGAAACAATGAGCGCTCCCGCTACAGAAGTCGTTGAGAAATGGATGAGGCGCGCTCCCGTTTCCTCGCAGAAGCGGATACAGTTTTTCGCTCCTCCCACATTGATATCCTCGATATCCGTTCCGCTGGAAAAATGCTTTACATTGGCGGCGCAGTTAAAGACCGTATCAATGGGGAGCTTTTTTAGCGCCTCAAAGGTTGCGTAATCCGTCACGTCTCCGTCGATCGCCTCAATTCTGTCATCCGCCTCCGCAAATTCCTCACTGAAATAGTAGATCAGCATATTTTTCAGTCGCTTTCCCGCGCTCTCAAAGCGGCCCTTGCGGACAAGGCAATAAGCGCATCCTTTCTCGGTCCGCAGGTACTGTGCAAGTACATGGATCCCCATATACCCCGTCGCCCCGGTCAACAGGATATTTCCAATCTCCCGCCTCTCTCCTGCCTGGAAGGAGGCCAGGGTGTTCCTTGAAAGAACTTCGTCGATCTTTGTATAATCCTGTCTGTCAAACCGCAAGGTAGAATCGCTGAGCGATTCTTTCATGTCAGATTTGACAAGCAAATCTGACGCGTCCGCTTCGCGGTACCGCAGGGTAGAAAGCGTTTGGGCGGACGATTCCTCCTTGATAAAGAGCAAAGCCAAAGCCCTTGGCGTCTTGTATTTAAAGATATCACCATATTTTAACGGATAGCCCGCGTCCGTCGCTTCGATCATGATACTGGTCGCGGCAAGGCTCGTACCTCCGATGGCAAAGAAATCATCCGCCGCGCCGACCTTATCAACCTCCAATACGTTCTCAAAGAGGGAGCAGAAGAAGCGTTCGATCTCGTTAACCGGCGGCTCATATTCTTCCTGCTTAAGAACAACTGGCTCGGGCAGCGCCTTAAGATCCGTTTTCCCATTCAGGGTCGTAGGAATGGTATCGACCTGCATAATAGCAGTAGGTACCATATAATGCGTCAGCTTCTTTGCAAGTGCATCCCTTAGATCCTGCACATCGATCTTACGCTCCGCAGTAAACCATGCGCAAAGATTATCCTGTCCATTCAACTTCCGAACAGCAGCTACCGCCCTTACAATTCCATCCTGCTCCTCTATCAGTCCCTCGATCTCGGAAAGCTCGATCCGAAGTCCCCGAAGCTTTACCTGCCCGTCCATACGTCCCAAAATCAGGACATTTCCGTCTCTGTCCCATTTCGCGTAGTCGCCGGAGCGGTAAACCCTCTCCCCGTTATACAAAACAAACCGCTGTTTTGTCTGCTCCGGGAGATTCCTGTATCCCTTTGCAACTCCCGGCCCGCCGATCAAAAGCTCTCCGGTAACACCTCTGGGAACTCTGTTCCCGTCCAGATCAACGATATATTCGGAGTAATTTAACAAAGGTCTTCCGACGGAAATATGTTCCGCGTTATTTAACAGGGCCATATTGGAAGAGATCGTCGTTTCGGTAGGTCCGTAAGTATTGATAATATCCCGTACACGAAGCTCCCGCAGCCGCTTAAGCAGAGCGACAGGGTAGGCTTCTCCGCCTGCCAGGACCAGAGCGCATTTACTCAGGGCATCCGCGAAAGGCTTGTATTCCAGATACTGTACGTAGCGTGACGGAGTGCCGTTCATAGCGTCAACCTTATGCTCATTCATAAGCCGCGTCAGTGCTATGGGATCGTTCATCTGCTCCTCATTGGCAAAGACAACCGTTTTTCCGTTACAGAAAACACCGAGCGTATCCTTGAGAGAAAGGTCGAAAGAGACAGTCGTTACAGCAAGCATCGTTTGGACGCCTTTATTGATGACATCATACAGAATATTGGCAGGATGAAGGGTACAGAAGCTGCAAATCCCCTCGTGTTTCAGCATGACGCCCTTAGGCTTTCCCGTCGAGCCCGAGGTATAGATCAAATAGGCCAGATCTTCTCCCGTAAGCTCTACCTCCGGATTCTCTGTCTTGGCACCTGTTAACAGTTCCTCGATAAAGAGGGTGTTTTCTTCGGGATAAGCCTCCCCCTTCTCCTTCGTTGTAATGAGGAAGGCAGCTTCGGAATCTTCAAGGATCGTCTGGATCCGCTCCGTTGGATATTCCGGATCGCAGGGAATAAAGGCGGCACCGGCCTTTAATACGCCAAAGAGCGCCGCGAAATAAAAGCTCCGTCTCGGAAGCAGAAGCACAGCGGTGTCGCCCCTCTTTACACCCTTATCGATCAAATTCCACGAGATACGGTTGGCCGTCTCGTTTAACGCCTTAAAGGTAAGCGTCTGATCGCACGCGATGAGAGCTGTCTGATCTGGAGTAAGCGCTGCCTGCTTCTCAAATACTCTGTGCAGGAGCTTTTCCGGAATCTCCGCCTTCGCGCTCTGCCTGTATCCTTCAATGATCTTCTCTTCCTTTTCACTTAAGAGCGAAAGCGTTTTTACGGGAGCAGAGGTTTCTTTAAGCATCCGTTCCGTCACAGTTTTTAACGATTCCGCAAGGGTCTTCATATAATCCTTTGTATAGAGCGCGTCGTTATAGCGGACCATAATACCATATTGCCCGTCATGCTCGATAATGGCGATCACAATCTTGAATTTCGGCGTTTCGAGCCGCATCGGGATACTTTCAAAGGCTTCGCCCCCGATATTCCCGCCCTCCGCGGTCATACCGATCTGGCACTCATACATGATCTCTGTCGTATAGCCGTACTTTGACGCAAGCTCCGCGAAGGGATAGCTCTGGTGGCGGATACCGTTCTTCATTGCAAGGTCTGATTCGTCAATCAGCTCCTTTACCGTATAATCCCTGTCAAAGTTCATCGCAAGCGGCAGCGTATGGACAAACATCCCTAAGAGCTTATGGGTTTTGAGCGCCTCTCTTCCGGAAGAGATCGTGGATAAAAAGATATCCCTTCGTCCTGCGAACCGGGAAACAGTATAAAAGCTTACCGCAAGGAAGAAGGAGGAGGGACTTACCTCGCTTCTCCGACAGAAAGCATCCACCGCCTCCCTGGAAACCACCTGATACACCTCCGTAAGCTGTCCGTTTACGTTGTCATTTTCCACGCTTCCCGTCCGGTCTGCAGGGATCTCCGCGGGCGCTTCGAAGGGCTTAAACATTTCATCATAATATGCTTCCGCTTCTTTGCGGTTCCCGGCTTGCCCGGGCCGCGCAGAATTTGCTTCCAAATTCTGCATAAAAGAATCGCTTTGCGATTCTTCCTTATATGAGGGTCCCTCCCGTAAAGCGGCATCCTCCTTCGCGTAATCAAAATAGGTATAAGCCGAAGGCGTAAGCGTCTCTCCCGCGTAGGCTCTGCCGATCTCCTTAAGCAGCACGCCGTTTGAAAAGCCGTCAAATACCAGATGATGAATGTCATACAGCAGATAAGTCTTTCCGTCTTTGCAGTTTACGACCGCAAACCGGTAAAGCGGTCCTGCGTTTAGATTGAACGGACGGACAAAGGTGCTTCTATACTCTGAGAATTCCGCCTCGGTCATGGAAAGCATCTCTACCTCAGGCTCTAACGAGTCGTTTCTGACCTGCGATAAAGCTCCGTTGATTATCGCGAAATGTGTATTGATATAGCTGTGAGCCCTGACTGCTGCCTTTACAGCTTCTGAAAGCCGCTCTGCGTCGATCGAAGCAAAGGCGAAGCACATCGGAATATTATAGAGCGTATCCTCCTCCCGCTTCATAGCATCATAGTAAACGGCAAGCTGAACCGAGGATAACGGATAGGATGTCTCCTGAGAGACTTCCCCGGAATCTTCCGTAGACGGAGCCTCGCCCGCGGAAAAGCCCTGCTTCATCCATTCCTCAAAGATCAGGTTCTCGATATCGACAATACTGGCCCCGTCTAAAAGCTTAGCTATCGGTATCTCTACCCGGAAGCGGTCGGCAAGGGTAGATACCAGTCCGATGGCGCTGATGCTCGTTAGCCCGTATCTTGTAAGACTTGCCGAAGGAGACAGCTCTGCTTCTCCAAGCGTTTTCTTTACGACCGCGGCAATTTCCTCCTCAAACCGGGTCATCGGACGGGCCTTCTCCTCCTCTTCGGGCGTCGTCTCCGACATCACCGGCTCCGGAAGGGCCCGCTTATTCACCTTCTGGTTCTGATTTAACGGAATGCTGTCGATCTGCATGATGCACTCCGGAACCATATAGGGCGGCTTCCTCTCCCCGATAAACCGGCGCAGCGCTTCCATATCAACCGGATTCTCCCCCGTAAGATACGCCGCAAGGAACTTTCCTCCGGCTTTGGCATCAGAGGCCTGTACCGTTACGTCACTGACACCGGGGAACTCCCGAATGACGTTTTCTACCTCCGTAAGCTCGATCCGAAAGCCCCGGACTTTAACCTGTCCGTCGTTTCTTCCGACAAAGTCAATGTTTCCGTCCTCTGTCCACCTGACAATATCGCCGGTCTTGTATACACGCTCATAACCCGCTTCCTTCGTAAACGGGTTTTCGATAAAGACCTCCGCCGTTTTCTCCGGACGGTTCAGATATCCTCTTCCCACGGAAAAACCCGAAATCAGGAGCTCTCCCGGAACACCAGGCGGAAGGATCCTTCCGTCTTCATCTACGACGTACAGCTTGAAATTATCTAAAGGCCTGCCGATGGGAACCCGTTTATAGAAACGGTCTATCGGATAGACCGTGGTAACGATCGTACACTCTGTCGGACCGTAGAGATTATAAAACGTAAAGGATTTTCCCTCCGGATACATGGGCGCTAACTTCTCCCCGCCCACCGAAAGATACTTTAACGTGGTCCCCGTATAGTATTCCGCAAACTGCCGTCCTACCTGGGTGGTCATAAAGCTGTGGGTAACGCCGTTTTCGTCAAAATACCGCGCGAGCTTTGGAAAGTCTAACCGCATATCCTCCGCAATAATATGGACGCAGGCCCCGGTCGTTAACGCCGGGTAGAGATCCATCATATCGGCGTCGAATCCGTAGCTTGCGTAGGCTGCAACAACAGAATCCTCCTTCAGATCATAGTAGCGTCGATACCAGCTTACGAAATTGCAGAGGTTTCGATGCTCTAAGATCACGCCCTTTGGTGTCCCCGTAGAGCCGGAGGTATAGAGTACGATAAACCCATCCTCAGGCATTGGCGACTCGATTTCAAAAGAAGCAGGCGGCAGCCCTTCGATCTCATCGAGGTACACTACCTCTCCCGCATAGCCGCTTATCAGATTCCTTAACTCCCTGTCCGCGATCAGAAGCTTTGCCCCTGCGTCATGGACCATAAATTCCAGTCTTTCGGTCGGGTAGGTGGAATCAAGCGGCTGATAGAGCGCCCCGGCCTTCAGCACTCCGAGAGAGGCAAGCACCATATATTCGCACCGGGGGATCAGGATCGATACTACATCCTCCTTCCCCATCCCCTTTCCCTTTAAGAAGTCAGCGATCTGTTCCGAGATCTCATCGACCTGCCTGTAGGTATATTTCTTATCCAGATAAACCACGGCAGGCGCGTCCGGCGTAGCGGCTGCCTGACGGCGAAACAGCGTAACGATGTCCGTGATCTCTATATCCGCTTTTACGTCATTAAAGCCCGCAAGCTGCTTCTCTGTCTCTTCATCAAGCAGCGAAATCTCACTTAAACTCTCCTTCGCAAGGAAGCCAAGGAGCACCTGCTCATAAATCCTTAAGAACCTGCGGATAAAGCTCTCTGTATACAGCTCCTTTCGAAAGCTGCAAAGATAAGCCACTCCTTCCCCGTAGGGATAGACCTGCAGCTCAATATTAGCCTTGGCCTCCGAAAGTGAAAGCGGGATCTGTTTGGATGGCTTTCCGCAGAAGGTTTCCTCCTCCGGTTCAAAGACTCCCTGCCAGGCAAACAGAAGCTCCGAACGTACACCTAAATCCCTGCTGATTTCTTCAAAGGAATAGACGTCGTAGGACTGGCTGTCCACAAGCTGCCTGCCGACCTCGGAAATATATTCCGCTACGGGGCGCTTCCCTGCCTTGCAAAGTACCGGATAGGTCCGAACGAACATAGAGACGCTCTCCATAAACCTCGGGTCGTTCCGACCGTTGTTGATCGTCGTAAAGATCGCGTCGCTCCGTCCGCAGAATTTTGCCACTGTTACGCCAAAGGCTGCCGTAAAGAACGCGTTCTCGCTGACACTCTTTTCCGTACAGAATTGCTTGATGGCCTTTAAATCCACCCGATCCGCAGAGATCAGGAGCTCTCCGGAGCCGGTCGTCTCCTCCTGCACATCCGAAATCGGCAGACAGTCCGGCTCACACCCGTCAAACAGATCGGTATAATAGGCCTTTGCCCGATCATAATGCTCGCTTCCCCGAAGCTTCTCCTCCACAAGCGCCGCCTCAAAGCCGCTGTATTTCTCCTTTGTAAGCGTCTCACCGGCATAGGCTCGGGAAATATCCCGAAGTAAAATAAGCCTTGCCATTCCGTCATAGATAATATGATGCACGTCGAGGAAAAGATATGTTTTTTCTTCCTTTTCCGCCCGTATCAGCGCAACCCTGAAAAGCCTGTCCTTTAACAGGTCAAAGGGTTTTACTAACGTATCCTTTACCTCCGCGATCTCACCGCAGGTAATCTCTTTGATATCCGCCTCGGAAAAAGGCTCGTCGTCCATCCGTTTCTGTCTGAGCTCCCCTTTTTCCGTAAGGAACAGGCGGGTCTTCAGATAAGGATGGGCTTCGATTGATGAAACTACGGCGCTTTTTAAACGATCCTTCTCGATTTCCGAAGACAGCTCTAAAAGCGACGGTATATTATAGATCGTAGTTCCCGGGTGGGATTTGGACTCAAAGAAGATACCCTCCTGTGTCTTTGTAAGAGCGTACTCCGAAAGAACCTCGAATTCCTCTTCCTTATCCGTCCCGTGAATCAGCCTCTCTAATTTCTCGACCGTATCGTTTTCCTTAAAGTCACGGATCTGGATATTGACCCCGAAGGTTTCCGAAAGCCTTAAAGAAAGCGCCACGCTGTTAAGGCTCGTCAGCCCCGCGGAATACAGCTCGGTTCTTACGCCGAAATTCGTATTGCCGATGATCTCCGCCGCGATGTCAAGGATCTGCTTCTGCGTTTCGTTCTGAGGCGATACGATTTCTTCCTTTAATACCTCCGGCTCAGGCAGCGCCTTTAAGTCCGTCTTGCCGTTAGCGGTCATAGGGATATCATCAACATGGGTAAATGCGACGGGAACCATATAGGCGGTAAGCTTTGCCCGCAGCGCGTCTCTGAGCCCATGCACATCAATTTCCCTGTCACTTGTATACCAGGAACAGAGCTGATCCTCGTCGCCGATCTTTTTGATCGCCACAACCGCCTGCTTAATACCTGGCTGCTGCTCCATTAACCCCTTGATTTCATCAAGCTCGATCCGAAGGCCCCGCAGCTTAACCTGATTATCCATACGTCCGAGAATCAGGACATTTCCATCCGTATCCCACTTCGCGTAATCGCCGGAACGGTAGACCCGTTTTCCCCGGTAGGTGATAAACTTCTGCGCCGTAAGCTCCGGAAGGTTACGATAGCCTATGCCTACGCCGATCCCTCCGATCCAGAGCTCACCGACGACACCTACGGGAACAGGCTCGCCGTCCTGATCTACAATATAGCTCTTATAGTTTAACAGAGGCTTTCCGGCTGCGACATGGTCCATATGGATCATATCCGCGCCGTTGCAGGCCATGGTCGTCTCCGTCGGCCCGTAGGCATTCTCAATGTGCGCATCGGGTGAAAGCACCTTCTGAAGGTTTTCTAACAGCGTCTGGGGTACGCCTTCCCCACCGACCATAACCAGACAGCACTTCGACAGCGCTTCCCTGAAGGGCGCGTATTCCATGTACTGCATAAGCCTTGAGGGTGTCGCGTCAAAGCAGTTTGCCCCGGTCTGCTTAAATAACGAGGTCAGCCTCCTTGGATCGTTTAGCTCCTCCTCATTCGCAAATACCAGCGTCTTGCCGTTTAACAGGGCTCCCGCGGTTTCCTGGAAGGACATGTCAAAGGATACGGTCGTTACGCCAAGTATCGCCTTAACCTGATTTAAAATTACATGATAATGCTCATTGACGGGATGCGGATATACGCAGTTGACGACGCAGACATGCTTCATCATCACACCCTTGGGCTTGCCCGTAGAGCCGGAGGTATAGATCATATAGGCCATATCCTCCCCGGTCAGCTCTACCTCGGGATTCCCTTTATCCTCGCCCGACAGAAGCTCTTTTATATCTACCACCGCGTCCTTTGCGTAATCGCTTACATGCTCCTCTGTGGTAATAATGCAGGAGGAACCCGAATCCTTAAGGATATGGCGGATACGCTCCGCAGGATACTCCGGATCGCAGGGAATAAAGGCTGCCCCGGTTTTCAAAACGCCGAACATAGCCGGGAAATAAAAGCTCCGTCTCGGAAGCAGCAGAACCGCGCTGCCGCCTTTGCCGATTCCCCGGGCCATAAGGCTTGCCGCTACCCGGTTGGCCTCGCTGTTTAACTCTCCATAGGTAAGCGTCCGGTCACAGGCAATTACCGCGGTATGCTCCGGCGTTTTTGCCGCATGGGCCTCGAATACTCGATGAAATACCGTTTCCGGCAGCTCCGCTTCCCCGGTTACGCTGAAATCTTCGAGCTGCTTTATCTGCTTTTCGGGAAGGGCTGTTAAATCCCTAACCAGGACAGCATCGCCCCAGGCAAGTCTTCGCAGGCCTTCTAAAATCTGCTCTAAGAAGTTTTCGCAGACGATCGAATCAAACAACTCCGAAGGATACTGCAAAAGGATCTGCATAGAGCTTTTGCTCCTTCGGATAACAAGGCTTAAGTCCCTCGCAAGCTTTTGAAGCGGCGATACGGCGTCGATCGACAGCGTTCCGTCATAATAGGCCTCGGGAACAGGCAGGAAATTCACGGACATGTCAAACAGTGGATTCCTGGATTCATCTCGTTCCTTACAGAAGCGGTTCACCAGTGTCTCAAAGGGAATATTGCAGGCGCGGGTCGCCTGACGCACCGTTTCAGCGGTTTCCCCAAGATAGTCAAAAAGCGTCTCGCCGCGCCCCGGTTGTATACGGACCGGAACGGTATTCACGAACATCCCTACCATATCCTTCGAGAAGGTATCGCGGGTATTTACGGGGATACCGACCACAACGTCCGAACTTGCGCAGTATTGTCCCAGTACGGCGGCGGAGACGGACAGCATCAGCTCAAACAGAGTCACTCCGAACTGTCTCGCCTTTTCTTCTAACGCAGTGATTTCCTTCGGATTCAGCGCGACCTGTAAGACCGTATCGGTAAGCGGCTGGAGCTTCGGCCGGGAGCCTTTGATAGGCGTTTCGTTTGCGGGAACGCCGTCCTCAAACATTTTCTCATAAAACGCAAGGGCTTCCGCTTCCCGCTCTTTATCCGCTTCAGATCTTACGGAAACGCTGTAGAGATCCGCTGCGTCCTCCGGAACAGCTTCCCCTTTCAGTCTCGCGATCAGCTCCTTGACAAAGGGTTCAGCGCTTCCTCCGTCAAAGGCGATATGATGAATCTGCAGGCGCAGCCCAAAGCCGCCATCCCTGATCGGGTAAAGCCAGAGTCTTGCGGGGATCCCTTCCTCCAGTAGGAACGGCCTGCCGGGATCCTCAAGCAGCGCTTCAAAGTCCTCCCTGTCAAGCGTATCCCCATCTGCTATTTCCGGGGCTTTTGCCATAAGGAATCGGCATGGCTTCCCATCCTGCTCCCCATAGCGGGAATGCAGGGATTCATGCGCCAGGAAAAGCTCCGCGACCGCGTTTTTGATCGTATCCGCATCCGCTCCCTCGATAAAGAAGCCGATATTCAGATTATAGGAAATCGAATCAGGATCTAACTTCTGTTCGAGATACATCCCGCGCTCCATAGGTGTAAGCGGATACTGACTGACCTTTGCCAAAGCAGCGTTTGCCGGTATATCCTCCTGTTTTTCCGCTTCGCTCCCTCGCTTTTTCAGGAGCTCCGCAAGTTTTCTTACGGTTTTTGCCGCATACAGATCGGCTCCCGCAAGCGGAAGGTCCGCAAGCACCGTAAGAAGTCCCGCCGCCTTTACGGAATCGCCTCCCATGGCAAAGAAATCATCATCCAACCCTATGCGCTCCGCACTGAGGATCTCGGCAAAGGCCTTGCACAAGGTCTCCTGCAAAGGGGTCTCGGGCGCGGCATACTCCGTCTGAAAGCTCCGAACATCCGGCGCGGACAACGCGTTTCGGTCTAACTTTCCGTTAGCGTTCAGCGGAAGTTTTTCCATCGGTACAAAGAAAGCGGGAACCATGTACTCCGGCAGGGTCTCTAAAAGCGCCAGACGCAGCCTTTCATCCGGTATAGCCTCTTTCTCCTTCGGTACATAGTAGGCGGCCAGGTAGGTACTGTTTCTGGCATCGGTAAAATCCCTGACCGCGGCATCCAAAACGCCCTCGACCTTTCGAAGCGCCGCCTCGATCTCTCCGGGCTCTACCCGCTGACCGTTAATCTTAACCATCCAGTCTCTTCGATTGAGGTAAAGGATATTCCCGTCGGAAAGGCATTTTGCCAGATCGCCGGTCCGTAACATCCTGGGATTTCCGTCCCTTTCTTTAAAGGGATTTTCCGTAAAGGTCTTAGCGCTCTCCTCGGGACGGTTCAGATAGCAGCTTGCGAAATTACCGGAGAGGCAAAGCTCGCCCTCCTCCGCCTCATTTCCATCCTCGTCCAGTATATACGCCGCCATATCGCCCATGGGCTTTCCCACCGGCGTATTGTCGTAAGCCTTATCCAGCATAAACGCAAGAGCTCCGCCGCAGGTTTCGGTCATGCCGTAGGTATTCATGATCTGGAAGTCTTCCGAGTAAATCCCGGAGAGGCGTTCGCTTCCGGCCAGAACCAGACGTAATCTGGAATTCGGAGCCGGCTTGAAATAGCGCAGCATCTTCGGACTGATGAAGGTGATCGTTACCTGTTCTTCTGCTAAAAGTGTCGCCAGTCCCGCAGGATCCCGCATCGAAGACATGGGAATCAGGACGTTGGTTGCTCCAAACACCAGCCCGCCAAATAGAATGGTAGCGCCGGCAATAAAGAAGAAAGGCGCTCCCAGACCGATCACATCCGATTCGTTCGCCTTCGCGAAATCCAGATTTCTGCTCGCGCAGTCATATATAGCCAGATGGTTGATCAAAACACCCTTGGGGTTTCCCGTCGAGCCGGAGGTATAGACCAAAACCGCAGGATCCTCAGGCGCAATCGGGACGCTTACGGCAATCGGCGTATGATCCGCCACATCTTTCAGATAATCCGGCGTGATTACCGCTTTCGCCTTACAGTCATCAAAGATATACTGAAGTCTGTCGGGCGGGTAGGAACCGTTCAGCGGGGCAAAGGGCGCGCCTAATTTCGCTGCCGCAAGCATCGAAAGGATGAATTCAATGCTGTGAGGCAGTACGATGGCAACGGCATCTCCCTTTTTTACGCCCTGCTCTTTGAGCTTTGCCGCGATCTTACGGGCCTTGATATCCGCCTCCTCATAGGTGAGGCTGACCCCGGTCCGCGGATCTCTCACAGCAATCCTGTTTCTGAATTTCAGTACGTTTTCTTCAAACGCTGTTCTGAATGTGTTCGGCTTCTTCTCCATTTTTCCCTCCTGCGCTTGGATTCAGCTAATATATATAATTTTCTTTGAATCCATATTTGCCCCCGTGATTTTTTCCTGTTGTAACATATCCACCGGTGGACATGTCAATAGTTTTCATCATTCAGATACTTAATTAGCATATTCTCCCAGGCTCCTCAATACTTTGTGTCAAATTGGTACTGATTTACGTCAAATTTGTAATCCGGGACGGATATGATGTATTATAATCACATATATGTTGGAAAGGAAACACAACCATGCTTAACATAGCGCTTGTGGACGATGACCTGACTGAGCTTTCCTCCACCCGCCTGCAAATTGAACACTGGCGAAACGGACCGGCACAGCTTTCCACCTTCTCCTCTGCCCGGGAACTGCTGAACGCCATGGAAAGCGGAGGAGAATTTGATCTCTATCTGTTAGATGTGATCATGCCTGAAATGGACGGTATTGAGCTGGGACGCGTGATCCGTAAAAAGGACAGGGACGGGGCGATCGTATTCTTGACGACCTCGCCGGACTTCGCGCTTCAGAGCTATGAGGTCTGGCCGTTACAATATCTGTTAAAGCCCGTGGATGCGGGGATGCTCTGGCAGGTGCTCGACCGGGCGGAAGAAAGTCAAAGCAGACAAACGGCCGGTATTCTGGTTCATACCCGTTCGGGGGATGTATTTTTACAGCTCAGCGACATTTTATACGCGGAAAAAACAGGCCGTTTTATCCGTTACATCTGCCGCGGTCAAAGCATAGAGAGTGTAACGTTGATCGGGTCCTTTCGCGAGGCTGTGGAACCGTTGCTTGAAGACGGCCGCTTCGTACTTTGCGGGGCGAGCTTTGCCGTTAATCTGGCAGAGCTGTCGCTTGTGGACAAGACCGGGGCGGTATTGTCTTCGGGGATCCGGCTGGAAATGCCAAGAAGAGCTGTTTCCGCCCTGCGAAGCAGCTGGATGGCCTATTGTCTCGGAGAAAGGGGAAACGAATGAATCATGTCAGTATTCTCAACGTCCTAAGCGGTGTATTCGTACTGGTCAGCGGAGCCGTTCAGACCATATGCTTTGTAGAGTCCCGCTTCTCCCGTAAAAAAACTCTTCTGCTGTGCCTTTTGTTTTTCATCCCCTTAACTATCCTGGATCTGGCCTTTTATATCCGCTACGGCTCGGAGCGCGGCGGACAGCTTTCTCTGTTCATCAATACCCTGCCGGGGCTCATGTTCTTCTGGTTCCTTTCCAGACACCGGGACGGACGGGTCATCTTCGCGTTTTTCTTTTCCCACATCATCGTCGGGGAAATCGTTTTACTGACCAATATCCCCAACGCGTATCTCACTCCCGAAAGCTGCCTGATCAATTTCTTTGGGCGGCTCATCCTCTACCTGGCTCTTGGCTATGTGAGCTTCCGATATCTTCGTGAGCCTTTTTTCCGGGTCCTTAAGGGAGTGGACCGGGAATGGGGCGCCTTTGCTTTTCTCCTTGCGATGTATTATCTGACAGCGATCCTTATGTTTAATTTCCCTACAACGATAACCTCCCGGCCGGAGGAATTACCTGCTATGCTCTTTTTCCTGGCGCTTCTGCCGCTTACCTATTATCTTCTGTTTTCCTCTCTCCTCAGGGAGCTCAGGCTGTCCGAGGCCAGAGAGCAGGAGCAGCTTCTGACCGTACAGACCGAAGCGCTGAGGCACCGGATCGAGCAGACAGAATATATGGAGAAACAGCTTTCGATCCAGCGCCACGATCTCCGTCACCGCTTCCAGACGCTGCACGCGATGCTCAAGCGCGGCGAAACGGACGAGGCGCTTCGATATGTCGATGCCTCAACGGAGATACTCGCGGAAACAAAGCCCCGCAGATGGTGCGAGAATATCGTTCTGGACGCGATGTTTGCTTCGTATTTCGGCACAGCGGAGGCAGAGGGGATCCGAATCGAGGCCTCGCTTGATGTACCAAAGGATCTCAGAGTATCCGCGGCTGAGCTCTCGACAGTATTTGCAAACGCGCTGGAAAACGCGATAAAGGCCGTTCAAAAGCTTCCGAAGGAAAAACGGGTCATCCGCTGCAAGTGCATAAGACATCCGCAGGTTATGTTCAGCGTCAGCAATCCCTATGAAGACGAGATACATTTTGACGACGAGGGTCGTCCCATCGCGTCGGAAAGCGCCAATATCAACGGGCACGGCGTCGGAACGATCTCCATTGCGGCCTACTGTGAGAAGTACGGCGCTTTCTGCGAATACGAGGCGTTGGATGGGTGGTTCACTCTCCGCGTCATGCAGCCCTGAGATCAAAAACGAATATTATTTATGCGCGCGATTGCGGTAAGGAAGGCGCTTTCAGCGCTCCGCAATCGGCGCAGGCGGAAACGAATAAATTCGTTTCCTATAAAAATTTCTGTTGCTTTTTAGCGGATTATTTAATATAATATCAGAGTCGTCGATTTGAGAGCTGCCTCTCAGACGAAGACGTGCTTCCTTGGCTCAGCTGGTAGAGCGACGCATTCGTAATGCGTAGGTCGCAGGTTCGAATCCTGCAGGGAGCAGTTCATATCAGGTATATGATGAAAAGAAGAAGCATCCTGTCTATTCCTTCAGGATGCTTCTTCTTTATGCGCACGCCCGCGTATGGTAATTTTCCGGCTGAAGCCGGACGCGGGTGCGCAACCCATGATTGCGTAGCAATCATCGGGCGGCGCGGGCGAGCAGGAGGGAAAAGCGTCCTCCGACTCGATTTATTATTCCATCCCGTTCTTCACAGCTTCCGCCGCTTCCGCCTGGTACTCCGGGAAATAGGAAAGCATGGGTTCGATATCCTTTCCCTTGATCTTCCGGTCGATATAGTTTCGAAGGATCGAAACCACTACGGGCGACAGCGCGATAACGCCGATGAGGTTTGGCAGCATCATCAGTCCGTTGAAGGTATCGGAAATATCCCAGGCAAGGGACGAGGTCATCACCGAGCCGGAAACGATCATCAGAACGAAGATCACCCGGTAGATCTTGACCCCGGTCAGGCCAAACAGATATTCCGTCGCCTTGCTGCCATAGTGCGACCAGCCAAGGACCGTCGTAAAGGCAAAGAGCAGAACCGCGATCGCGACAAACCACTCGCCGAACTTTCCAAAGACATTTCCGAAGGCCTGGGCGACCAGGGTCGCATCCGAAACGCCCTCCTGAACAAGCCCGGTGGAAAGATCAATATACCCCGAGGAAAGCACAACGATCGCCGTCATCGTACAAACCACGAACGTATCCGCAAAGACCTCAAAGATCCCCCAGAGCCCCTGCTTGATGGGCTCCTTGACGTTGGAATTGGAATGGACCATAACGGAGGAGCCAAGACCCGCTTCATTGGAGAAAACGCCTCTCTTGCAGCCCTGCTGTACGACCGTCATGATCGCGACTCCCGCGGCACCGCCTGCAGCGGCCCGGATTCCAAAGGCAAACCTGAAGATCGAAGCGATCATCGGACCGATGGATCCGATATGAACGATCAAAATGATCAGAGAGCCGATGATATAGATGATCGCCATAAACGGAACGACCCGCTCCGCTACCGTCGCGATCCTCTGTAAGCCGCCGATAATGATCACGGCCCCGATGATCATCAGAACCACTCCGATCGTCAGCGCTACCACCGATACATTCCCAAAGTAAGCGGTTTTGGAAGAATCCGAAAAGAACGCGGACTCCAGATTCAGAGTAATCTTATTGATCTGTCCCATATTCCCGATCCCGAAGGACGCCAACATCGCGAATACCGCAAACAGTCCGGCAAGAAAGCTGCCGACCTTTTCATAGCCGATGATCTTTCCCAAACCGTCCTTTAAGTAGTACATCGCTCCGCCTGACCACTCGCCGTCTGGATTCCTTCTCCGGTAGTAGATCCCCAGCACATTTTCCGAGAAATTCGTCATCATACCGAAGAACGCGGCGACCCACATCCAGAACACCGCGCCGGGGCCTCCGATACAGATCGCGGCGGAAACACCAGCGATATTCCCGGTCCCGATGGTTGCCGCAAGCGCCGTACAAAGCGCCTGAAACTGGGATACCGAGCCCTCTTCCTCTTTGTTGTGGGAGGATTTCTCAAAAACCGCTCCGATGGTCTTTTTCATCCAGTGCTTAAAGTGCCTGACCTGAAAGAAATCAAGTAAGATCGTCATAAGCACGCCGGTACCGATCAGAAGCGCAAGTCCGATCTGTACCCAGACAAAGGAATTGATGGAATCATTTACCCTTGTCAGATTGTCAATAAAGTTCTCCATAATATTTCTCCTCTCTCTAATCATGAAAGGCGTTCCCTCCGGAACGCCTTTTATGATTCCTAACTATATCGGAATATCTATCATTCGATATCCAGAATATCACTGAACCCGGTCACGTCAAAGATCTCCCGGATCTCGTCATTCGCGTTTTTAATCTTCATCGCCCCACCCGCCTTCTTATTCATCGTCTTCTGGGCGGAAAGCAGAACTCTGAGTCCCGCGGATGAAATATAAGCAAGCTCTTTAAAATCAAAGGAAAGAGAGTTGATTCCCTCGAGCGAACTCTTTAATTCCTCTTCTAACTCCGGCGCTGTCGTTGTATCGAGTCTTCCGGAAAGAGAGATCGTCAGAGCATCTCCGTCTGCTGTCTTATTAATCGTCATAACCTGTCCTCCTGCTGATCATTATTTTCCAGAGCAAAATGCTCTGATACCATACATCTTTTACAAAACCTTAACCATTTTATCAGATTAGACAGAAGAACGCTACTGTTTTTTGAAAAAATCCAGAAGCTCCTCCGCCTGATCCAGCCTGCAATAGCAATCCACCTCATAGACGATCTGATCTTCAAGCATGGAATAATAATAGCTGCTGGAGAGAGCAAGGCACCTTCCCCTGTCGTCAAAGACCGGGCACCCGCTCTGGCCTTCCTTACTGCAGCGTTCAAAGACAAGGTAATTCTCATTATCGTAAAAGCCTCTGCTGGCATCTTCCGCGTCAAAGCCCTGAAATACGGTCTCTCCGATCAGATCCTCCTCCTGATACCACCAGGCCGCGTATAAAAAGACCTTCTCCCCCACAGAAAGTTCTTCATAATATTCCTTTTCAAAGCTGATCTCCCGAAGCGCAAGCAGCGTATCGACAGGAACATACTGCGTCCTGATCCGAAACATCGAAAGATCGCTTCGCGAATCCTTTGGAAAAACAGCCTCTGTCTGAACAGTGATCCTTGTCCCGTCAAAAAAGGTCAGCTCACTTGGGGCGTCTGCAATGGTCTGAAGAACGTGCTTAGCCGAAAGAAAGTAGATATAATCCGGCATGATCCGGTAAACGCAGGCGCTTCCGGTATAAAAGCTCCATTCGGAGGATCTTCCGGAAAGATCCGCCGAAATATTTACAGAGACAGGCTCACAAAGCAACAGTGCCGCCTCGTGGTCCCGTTCTTTAAGAGGCTCATAGGAAAAATATCCGTCCTCGATCAGAACATGAAGTCTTGAAAGGCTCTCCTGAACCCTGCCGGCCTGTCCCTCCTTTCGAATCAGCTCATAAACCGCCTCGATGTATCGCTCTCTGCTGTCAAGATAATGGCCCAGCGCCAGAAAATAGCCGGAGGCGCTCTCATAGTCTTCTGCCGCCATATAGTTAAGCGCGATCTTGTAGTTGCACTCCTTAAGCCTCCCTCTGGAATCCCGAAAGTCTGTCTCTCCAAGCGTCAAAAAGATCGCTTTGGCCTCTTCTGCTTCTCCGTCCCTAAGAAGCCTGTCCGCCTTCAGGTAGCGCGCGTTTAAGGTCTGCTCTGCGCTGTCTGCGTAGTAGCTTACCGTCTGATAATCCTTTATCGCTTCGTCATATTCTCCGATAGACACCTCCCTCTCCGCCCTTTGGTATACACGGTACGGATACAAAAGGCCGCAGGAAAGGATCCCGAAGGAAAAGACAAACAGCGCCATGGAAATAAAGGCGGAAAGTTCAAGTCTCTCAACCTGTTCGATATTCAATTCCTCATAAAGAAGAACAAATTCTTCGTCGGATAAACCCATGGTTCTCCCTTACCCGCGATTTCGCAATCGGGCAGGGAAAAGAGCCCATGCTCGATTGTCGCGTTTACCATCCCATGTGTGCCCGCGCAAGCTCGGCACCCGCTTGATGGCCATATCATGCAAATCGAGTAGGAGGAAGTTTTTCCCTCCTACTCGCCCGCGCCGCCCGATGATTGCTACGCAATCATGGGTTGCGCACCCGCGTCCGGCTTCTGCCGGAAAATTACCATACGCGGGCGTGCGCATAAGAAAATCCCCAGCATAAACCGGGGATATTATCTTACAATATCAAAAACACACCTTGCTGACGCGCTTTCAGCTTTCCTTCTCCTTTACGTTACCGGAAGCGGGGTCTCTTCGAAACAGCTTATCCCGGACAACTCCCTTCGGATCCGTGATCAGAAGACAGACAATCCAGATCACAAGCGCCAGAGCCACTACGGAAAGGCCTAAAAACGTATCATTTAACATATCCTGCGCCGGGGGATTAAAATACTCCGCGCCAAGCTCTAAATATTCCGAAACCGCGTCACAGAGCCACATTAAGGACGCGCCCCAGAACATAAAGCAAAGGATCCCAAGCCGCATCGTATTATCCGGGGCCTTTTTATACCAGAGCGCCGTCGTAATAACAGCGGCAAATATCGTAATCAGTAGGGTCATACGAAGCTATTCCCTCTCTTTCTCTGAAGAAACCGTAAGGGCCTTTTTCTCTTTTTTAAAGGAACGGATCGCTCTTTTTTCGATCGCGTCCGAAGCAAGGACCATACCGATCCAGACACCGGTAATAATAAGCGCCATAGAAACGCCTACCGTACCCATTTCATGGAGCATCTCCGCCTTGGCCGCGGGATCGCTCATCGCCGTAAGGAACGGGAAGAACAACGTCACCTCGCCGTGCCAGATATGCTCAAACATAAGCAGTACAGAGCCGCCCAAAAGGAGCTTTGTAAGCCAGGACAGCTTCTCGGAAAACGGGATCCGGTGCGCCTCGTCATAAACGAGTACCTCTCCCTCCCCTAAATTCGAGATCTCATTCTTCTCTGCGTTCTTTACGCCTTTATTCACTGCCGCGGATACGACCGCTTCTGCTGCCGGTACTAAAAAACAAGCCATAACAAATCCTCCTCAAAATGATCGTAGAACCAACTAATTTAAATTATATCCAAAAGCCTTCCGTATGTCAAATTTCTTTACAGATTCTCTGCCAAAGTAAGGATCTCATCATATGCAAACTGTTCAAAAGCCTTATTAAGCTCCTCGCAGACCGCTTCCTTTTCCTCGGGGAAGCGATAATCCGAAAGACGATCGATGGCCTCCTCCAAGAGATCATAATCCATTTCATCCGCGCCTCGCCTGAGCTGCTCTTTTAGTTCAGCGAGGGTCTCCCCATCGATCTCAGGCTTCTCAGACGTATTCAGCTCCTGCTTCCCGCAGATTTCCTCAAGTCTTTCATAGAACGCCTCACAGTCCTCAAGGAATAAGCTGTGCTGTCCTTCTATAAAGTCGAGATCCCCGGCCTTTCCCGCATTCTCAAGGGTCTGAGCCTTTTCTCCCAGGGGCAGCGCTCCGATGATCCGAAGAGAGCTCTTAAAGGCATGGATCTTGATCGTATAGTTTTCAAGCTCCTTACTCTGATACAGCGTCTGAAGCTCTGACAGCTTTTCCGGTACGGAATCGTAGAACAACTGAAGCAGCCTGAAATACGCCGCAAGAGACCCGCTGTTTTCAATTCCCCCCTTCGGCTCGATCTCCTCTCCGAGCCGTTCTTTAAGTAAGTTAAGCCTTTCCTTAAGCGCGGGATCCTCCTTCTCCTCTTCCTTTCCCTCCGCGTCCTCGACCTTGTCCGCAGGCAGATATTTGAGTAAGAGCCGCTCCAACGACTTTCCGTCAATGGGCTTGCTCAGATAGTCGTCAAAGCCCTCCGCCAGATATTCCTCCCTGGCCCCGGCCACAGCGTTTGCCGTCAGGACGATACAGGGCTTATCGTGATTCGGATTCTCCGTCTGCTCCTTCAGAGCGTGCAGCAGCTCGATCCCGTTCATCTCCGGCATCAGATGATCAAACAGAAGCGTATCATAGGTATTCGCGCCAAGTAACAACAGCGCGTCCTTCCCGCTTTCCGCGACATCCACCGACAGCTTTGTTTCCTTGAGGAGCCCCTTTGCCACCTCCAGATTCATAACCGTATCGTCTACGATGAGTACTCTCGCCTTCGGAGCCGTAAAGCTCCTCTGATACTTCTGTTCCTCTGCCGAAAGCCCCTCGAGCGCGGATTTGAAAACCCCGATCCGATCCTGCTTGACAGCCGTCTGGCGGACAATAAAGGAGAAAACGCTACCTTTCCCGTATTCGCTTTCCACCGACAGTCTGGAATCCATCCTGGCAAGAAGGCTCTGGACGATATTCATCCCAAGCCCCGTTCCCTCGATGGTCCGGTTGCGTCTCTCGTCGATCCGGTCAAAGGCGGTAAAGAGGCGCTCGATGTCCTCCTTTCGGATCCCGATCCCGGTATCCTTTACAAGAAAGCGAAGAAACGTCTCATTCTCCTCTTGCCTTTCAAGAGTCACTGAAAAAAGCACCTCTCCCCGCTCCGTATATTTAACGGCGTTGGTCAAAAGGTTTAAGGCACACTGCTTCAGCCTGACGGAGTCGCCGTTTAAATAGCGGGGAAGCTCCTTATCAACCTCCACAGAAAACGACAGCCCCTTTGCCTCCATCCGGGGCCTGATCATATTGTCCAGATCCCCGACAAGCTCCGCCAGGTCATACTCCACCGGGATCAGCTCCATCTTTCCTGCTTCGATCTTTGAGAAGTCGAGAACATCATTGACTAAGGACAGCAGAGCATTTCCCGCGTTTCGGATATTATGCGCGTACTGCCTGGTTCCTTCCTCCTTCGTCTCCCGAAGGATCAGCTCATCCATTCCCAGCACGGCGTTGATCGGCGTACGGATCTCATGGGACATATTGGCGAGGAAATCGCTCTTTGCGCGGTTTGCTTCCTCCGCCGCGGCCTTGGCCTCTCTCAGGGCATCGCTCTCCCGGATCGCCGTCCGGACTGTCGTCATATAGTAGGCGCCGATCAGTACAAAGATCATCAGAAGACCGAAGACCCACATGATCAGTAACGTAATGCTTTCGATCCCCTCCGAAGCCGTTTTCTTTGAAATAAAGCCGGTAAGCAGAAAATCGGTCCCCGGGATTTCCGCTTCAAACAGGAGCATATCCCCCCGTTCTGTGGCAAAGGTACGGGAAGCAGCTACGGAGATTTCCATTTGCTGATGCATCAGGCGGTAATCCTGGCGGATCGCTTCGCTTGTAATGAATTCCAGGTCCTCCTCGGTCCCGTCAGCAAAGGGAATGATCGTTTCCCCGTCCCTCGCAGTAACGATCGTCCTTCCCAGATCATCGGAGACACTTACGCCAAACCGTTCTGGTAACGACTCCATGGGGCAGAGTCTGTAGAGAACATAGCGGATGTTTTTACCGTGAAATACCGGGCAGGTAAATAAAAGCCCTCTGTCAGTCACAAAGCTGATCGCCCGTTCCCCCTGAAAGGCGGTCTGGATCCCCTCGTTATCACGCACAAACAGTCTCTTTCCATAAGCAGCCCTGCCATCGATCGTAAGCAGCCCCTGTTCGCTTCCGGTCTCCTCATAGACAAGAGACAAAAGCCGCTCCATTTCCCCGGGATTTGTCTCGATCGCGGAGGCGATATAGGCCAGATCCTCCAACTCCGTATTCAGCCGCTCCGCCGCAAGAAAGGCCATGGTCTCAGCCTGTCTTGTGATCTGGTTTTCCGTATAGGAGGACAGCAGATTATTGATCCGATTCCCCAGCAGATATCCGATAAAGATCAGGACGATGCCAAAGAATATGACGGCAAGGACAGGGCCTCTTCTGGATTCCCGGAGCTTTTCATTGTTCATAGATCTCTACGCCCTCCACAAACCAGTCCATCCCCGTAAACAGCTCGTAGTCGCTGATCCGCTCATCCTCGCCGCAGCGAAGTACGCCCTGATTATCATAGATCGTTCCCGAAAAAACATCCCGGGTCGAAAAAATACGGCTTTCTCCCTCCCCTACAAGCTCCTTTGTCTCTTCGGAAACCAGGGAGGAATAGGGAAAGAGCTTTACCGCCGTATCCGAAAAGCCTAACTTATAGCCATTGGAGAAATTCGCCCGTCCGCTTAGATAATCACTGATCAGTCTGCTGTAGACCACATCCCAGTCGTAGAGCGATGCGGTCAGAAAGCGGTCGGAATACTCCTCATAGACAGCGTCAAAGCCGATGGAAAAAAGACCCTCTTCCTCCGCCTGCTCAATCGCGTAGGGCTTGTCCTCGTGATAGGTAATGACATCCGCGCCTTCTTCCGCCAGGAGCTTTACCGCTTCCTTCTCCTTTTTTTCGCTTTCAAAGCCCCCGGTAAAGCGTACAAGGAGCTTCGCCTCGGGATTTGCGTAGCGCATCCCCAGAGCAAAGGCATTGATCCCACGCTTCGTCTGGATATCAGGCATTGCCGCGGCATATCCCACTACCCCGCTCTGACTTGCTTTCCCTGCTACGATACCCGCAAGGAAGCGTACCTGATAGTGCCTTACATAATAGGAGATACAGTTTTTCGCCTCGCCCTTGTGAGAAAGGCAGAAAAAAGCCGTATTCGGATAGCTGGCCGCAAGTGCATCCGAGTACGCGCCGTATCCCTGGCCGGTCAGAAAGATCGCGCTGCAGCCCGCGTCAATCAGCTCTCCGACCGCAGTCCGAAGCGCGCTCTCCGATTCCGCCACCTGTTCCTTCATTAAAAACTGACAGTTCATTTCGTCGCAGGCTGTCTTAAGTCCTTCGGCATGACTTTCATTCCAGCCGTTATCCGTACTCTCTCCGGTAAAAACGCCGCCGATCACGATCTGTCTGTCACCGTTATCAATATGGAAGCTCCGTATCAAAAAAACAATCAGAAGCAGGATGGCTGAAAGAGCCAGAATGAAATAGAGCCTCTGATCGTCTTTTCCCTCAGTCTTCAACCTCAAACCCTCTTGTTTGTTTTATTTATATCTGCCCAGTTACCCTGGGCAGATACGGCAGCCGGGGCTGCTTGCGCATGGGAAATGCCCCGGCTGCTTGGCTCCGATACTTCATCGGCACGCCACTCGCAAGTCTGCGAGCGGCTGATTTAGCAGTTACGTTTTATTTGAAAAGTCCAGGCTTTCCATAACATGCGTTATTACAATTTTATCCGCGTACTCCGCTTTTTCCCATTCCTTGTTGATCCGGTTTAAAACAATGGGCGCGTCCTTTTCCGACAGATCCGGCAGCAACAGAAAGAACTGATTCGGCTTACTCTGCATTACGATATCGCTCTTTCTGAGCATCTTTAACAAAATCTCCCCGAAATGGTTCACCGCCTCGGCAAATTCCAGGTTGGCTCCGGGATCCTTCGTAGACAGGGAAAACAGCAGCTTCATAGCAAGGCCGTTATGCCGCTTCATAAACCGGAGCAGAAAGCGGTAGATCCAGGCAAAGGCATCCTGCCCAAGCCACATCGCGCTGCCGGCTTCCCCCCTTTCCTCAATCACCCGGGTCATCCGTTTAAGCTCTTTATTCAGAGCCTCCGTCCCGGAAAACTCGACGTTCATCAGAGGATTATAGATCGCGTAACCGTGCTTGCCGTTCTGCTTGATCTGGTACAGGGCTTTATCCGCAAGCGGAAACAGGACCTGATAATCCCTGCCCTGCGCCGGTACAAAGACGACACCCGCGGAAATACCGATGGGGATCGAAAAGCTCTCTCCCATCAGCCCCTGGCAGACCTCCACAAGCTGCTCGTTCAGGCGGCGGACCAGCACATTGACGCCCTCTTCCTTGGTCACATCCTGATAGAACGCCATGAATTCATCGCCGCCGATCCTGCACAGGATATCCTCTTCTCTTGTATTCTTCCGGGCGATGCCGGCGAACGCCTTTAAAACCTTATCACCCATTTCATGACCGTAGAGGTCGTTTACCAGCTTAAAGCTGTCCAGATCTAAAATGATCAGAGCTCCGGTCTCCGTTTTACAGACATCGGTCAGGCGCAGCGAGGCGCTGGCCTTATTGAAGAAGCCCGTCAGAGAGTCCACAGAGGCTTCCTCCGTCAGATTCTCGATGGTCTTCGTATTCCGGATGGTGTTGTGGATCCGCTGTAACAGGATATCCCGGTTAAAGGGCTTGTGAATAAAGTCGGAAGCGCCGATCTTTAAGCCTCTGCGCTCTACCTCGCTGTCATTTTCGCCGGAAAGAAAGATCACCGGCGTACTCTTCCGCCCTGTCTGATCCTCGAAGTCTCTGAGCCTCCGGAAGGTCTCAAAGCCGTTCATTTCGGGCATAAGAATATCAAGGAGGATCAGATCCGGATCATTCTTCTCCATAAACAGCAACAGCTCCTTGCCGGAGCGTACCAGACTGATACGGATATCCTCCCCGTGTAACAGCTCTCTTGCGTTTCTCAGGCTGATCGCGTCGTCATCCACGACCACTATCCAATAGTTAGCCACCGTTGTCAGCACCCCTCTGTATCATATCACAAACTGTCTGTTCTAACAATTACAGAGTAGATTGTTTATTCTTAAATCTTTAAATTGAAACTAAGCCCTCATCCTTCAAGGCCTGCAGGGATTTTAAGATCCCAAGCTTTGCGTGGGGCCAGGTCAGCCCTCCCTGAAAATACACGATATAGGGCTCCTTTAAGGGTCCGTCCGCGGAAAGCTCGATGGAGGAGCCGGAGTTAAAGGCTCCCGCCGCCATAATGACCCTGGAATCATAGCCCGGCATATCCCATGGCTCCGGCGTAACAAAGGAGTCCACCGGCGCCGCCGCCTGGATCCCTTTACAAAAAGCAATGAGCCGCTTGGGACTCTCAAGCTCCACCGCCTGTATGATATCGTGTCGGTCCTCTGTCCCGTTTGGGATCACGCGAAATCCCAGCCGTTCATAGATATTCGCCGCAAAAATGGCTCCCTTTAAGGCGGAAGCCGTGACCACCGGCGCTAAGAACAGCCCCTGATAAAAGCTCTGGATGACCGAAAGCGAGGCTCCCACCTCCTTGCCAAGCCCCGGCGAGGTCAGCCGGTACGCGGCGTTTTCGACACATTCCTTCTTTCCCACGATATAGCCTCCGATCGGCGCAAGGCCCCCTCCGGGATTCTTGATTAAGGACCCTGCGATCATATCCGCGCCGGCCTCTAAAGGCTCTTTCTCCTCTACGAATTCCCCGTAGCAGTTATCTACCATGATGATCACATCCGGCTTGATTCCCCGGATAAAACGGCACAGCTCTCCGATCCTTGCTACAGAAAGCGTCGGTCTGCTTGCGTAGCCCTTGGAACGCTGGATCGTAACAAGCCTTGTCCGCTCATTGATCGAAGACCGGATCGCCTCAAAATCAAAGGAGCCGTCCGGCTTTAGCTCCGCCTGTCTGTATGAAATCCCATATTCCTTAAGAGAGCCCCTGCTGTCGCGGATCCCGATGACTTCCTCCAGGGTATCATAGGGCTTTCCTACCGGAGACATCAGCTCATCCCCGGGACGAAGATTGCTCATTAAAGCCAGTGCCAGCGCATGGGTCCCGCAGGTGATCTGCGGACGGACCAGAGCGTCCTCCCCATGAAACAGAGAGGCATATACGGTTTCTAACGTATCCCGTCCGAGATCGTTATACCCGTAGCCGGTACTGCCCTGAAAGCAGGCTTCCGATACCCGGTTTTCCTGCATCGCTTTGATCACCTTCAGCTGATTGAACTCCGCTGTTTCATCGATCCCATCAAATCTGTCCTTTAATTCGGACAGTATACTCTCCCCGAAGGACAGCACCTGCGGATCGATGCCAAGGCTCTGATAGAGCTCCTCTTTATTTCCCATATCCGATATCCTCAACTAAATATTCGACCACCCGTTTCGGATCATAGTCATACTTCTCAAGCTCGATCCAGCGGACATCCTTCTCCCTCTTAAACCAGGTCAGCTGCCTCTTTGCAAAGTGTCTGGTATCTCGTTTGATCAGACGGACCGCCTCCTCATAGGGGATCTCCCCCTTCAGACAGGATAAAAGCTGCTTATATCCGAGCCCCTGCATGGAAAGATTCCGCTCCGTAAGGCCCATTTCCAAAAGCCTTCTTACCTCGTCAAGAAGCCCCTCCTCAAGCATCTGATCCACCCTGCGGTCGATCCGTTCATAGAGTAAGGGTCTTGGCATGTCAAGGACATAGTAGCGCAGGTCATAGGGAGACTGCTTCTGTCTCTGCTCTGAATTATGTTCAGAGAGCTTCTCCCCCGTTTCCTCATAGAACTCTAAGGCCCGGATCACCCGCTTGATATTGTTTTCGTGGATCATTTCCGCGCTCTTTTGGTCTATCTTTTGAAGCATCTCGTGAAGGACATGCGGGCCCTCTCTCTTTGCCAGTTCCGACAGATATTCCCGATAGGAATTTGTCATTTTCTCAGAGGAATTGATGTTATGTAAACCATTTTCCTCTGCCGCAGCTTTCCCCAGGTCAACCCCGTCAGTCCTGTCGTCGACCACAAGTCTGCCTTCAGATGAGGCAATTTTTATCTGCTCATGTGACGCGAATTCGATCCCATACGCCACCGACTGTATATAAAATCCCGTTCCCCCGGCAATGATCGGGAGCTTCCCATCCTGATAGATTTTTTCCATCGCCGAAAGCGCAAGCTCCTGAAAGCGGACGATATTGAATTCCTCTGTGGGCTCAAGGATGTCGATCAGATGGTGCGGTACACCCTGCATTTCCACAGGCGTCAGCTTTGCAGTACCGATGTCCATCAACCGGTACACCTGCATGGAATCCGCCGAGATGATTTCCCCGCCCACGCGCTTTGCAAGCCGAACAGCGATATCGCTCTTTCCAACCGCCGTGGGCCCTGCGATCACAACTAATTTTTTCATCCCGCCTGTTCCGCTTCGTTTCGCATACGCATCGAATCAAAATACCGTTTGCCCGCGACCCGCGACTCCTGATCCCTGAGCTCATCCACCTCCGCGTAATGATCCGACAGCAGCGTGACAAGCTCCGAACTGATCGCGCCGTTTTTCGCGTCCCCCGAAAGGATATCCATTGCCTGATCCCTCGTCATTCCCTTCCGGTAGGGCCGCTCCTCGGTGATGGCCGAAAAGATATCCGCGACAGCCATGATCTTAGAGCCCTCGTCTAACGTCGCGCCATTAAAGTGGAAGGGATAGCCGTTGCCCTTCAGCTTTTCATGGTGCAGGCCCGCCCAGTTCGCGATATCTTCAAAGCCGTCCACATCCAAAAGGATCAGCCTCGTATAGTAGGGATGCTCCCGCATGATATTAAACTCCGCCGTCGTCAGCTTTCCGGGCTTTTCCAGAATCTCCCGGGGAACTCTTAACTTTCCGGTGTCGTGAAGATTTCCCGCAATCTCCATCTTCAAACAATCCTCCCTGCTCATCCCGGCAAGCTCCGCGAGCTTCTTTGCCGAGGCCGATACGCCGGCGCTGTGCATGGCGGTAAAGGGGCTGCGGTAATCAATGATCCTTGAGATCAGCCGGGTAATGGAGGCTGTATGCTCCAAAGAGATATGGTGCATATCCCCGATAAAGCGATTCAGAAATTCCGGATTGAGCATAGCATCCAACCACATAAATTCCATATCCGAGAGCGAAAGAAGCGCCTCCACCGAGCGGTCGCAGAACGAAAAGCCCTTGCACCCCTTCACACGCTCACAGATCTCCTCTACCTGATTCAAGACCGGGCGATCGGGATTAAGCATGGTCGCCACCTTATCCGAAAGATGAACGATCGATGAGATCTCCGCGGTCTCGGTATGATCGATCTCCGAGCACTTCAGATACTCCATGTTATCGTTCCAGTCAAAGGGGCAGAATTCGATCAGATCGGCGATCCGTTCAAATTCCGGAAGACCCCGCAAGATCGAGGCTCCGCTCTTTGCCACTTTTCTGGCATCTCCCTCAAATTCCTCAACCGTTGTCTTCCCATCCTCAAGGATCGAACCGACATCGTGAAGAAGCGCCGCATAGATCGCAAGATGCAGCTTTTCCGTCTGTACCCTGACAAATTCCTGATCCTCATAGGATTCGGGGGGATTTGGCAGAAACATTCTTCGCGCGATCATATAGGACAGATACGCGGTCTGCTCGTGGTGATGCTCCATTTCCGGATTGATCAGATTCATTACCCGGGCAAGCGCCCCGAGAAGGGAGCGGATCGTTGTAAAATCCCCGGTATCCCTGCCGGTCAGTTGATTTCCGTTATAGCCTTCCTTTGGCTCTGTCATACGCCTCTCCTTTCTGTCTTCGGTCTCAGACGATCCGTTTAAACATTTTCTCAATTTCCGCTTTTGTAAATTTCACGATGGCAGGCCGCCCGTGCGGGCAGTGATAGGGATCGGATAACCCCAGAAGCTCATCGATCAGGGCCTTTGCCTCCTCGGGTGTCATCGCAGTATTTCCCTTGACCGCGCTTTTGCAGGCCATGGTCGCAAGCCTGTGCAGAACCTCATCCACGTCCTCCGAAAGATGCTCCTCCGCCAGCTGATCCAGCACGTCCAGAAAATACTCCTGTGCCGAAAGCCCGTACAGATCCGTCGGCACCGCAAGCAGCCGGATCTCGCTCCCTCCGAAGCTCTCGATCTCAAACCCCAGTTGCAGAAAACGGTCGAGATATTTTTGCAGGATATTCTCCTCGCTCTTTGAAAGCGTTACGACCGTAGCCGGGCGAAGCTGCTGGGAAGCGATGTTTTTTTCGTGCAGCCGCTTTACCAGACGCTCATACTTGACCTTCTCGTGCGCCGCATGCTGATCGATGATATAAAGCTCCGAGTGATACTCGATCAGCCAGTAGGTCTGAAAGAGCTGGCCGATGATCCTGTGCTTTGGAAGGGCCTCTCGTGAAAGAAAGCGCTCTTCCTCAAATAATGACAGCTGCTCGGGTCTATCTGCTTTCTGCGATCTCTCATAAACGAAGTTTTCCCGAAGCTGTGACGTTACTTCCTCGTCCGTCCCGCTGTAGCTTACAACTACCGGACCCGCCATCTCTTCCCGATCTGATTCCCGCACACTCTGCACAGATGCCGGTTCCTGAGCAGGGGGATCCTCCCGAAAAGGCGGCAAAACCAACTCCCTCCGCTTTTCCTCAAAGGGTTCCGGAAGAGCTTCTTTAACGAGCAGCTCGCTCTGATCCTTATCTTCGGAATCGGAAGCTCCCGCATCCGCCCGTACCTCTACGGTCATATCCTGCTCCCTTAAGGCATCCCGGATCGCATCGACGAGCAGCTGATACAGAGGCATTGCGTTCAAAAACCGGACCTCCATTTTCGTCGGGTGGACGTTGACATCCAGGGTTTCCGCAGGAAGTTCAAGGTACAGCAGAACAAAGGGGTATTTATGCAGCATCAGATAGGGCTTATAGGCTTCATCCAAGGCTCTTTTTATGATATCGCTCTTAATATATCTTTGGTTTACATAATATATTTCCTGATTTCTCGTGCTTCTTGCAAGGACCGGCCGCCCGACATACCCTGTGATCCTGATCTCCGGGGTCTCCCCAAGGACCGGAACCAGATTCTCCCGAAGCTCCTTTCCGTAAAGCGAATAGACGATATCCAGAGGCTTTCCGTTTCCGTAGGATTGCAGTTTTACGCTGCTGTTACTGATAAACTTAAAGGAGATCTCCGTATGGGAAAGCATTACCCGCTCCATATAATCCGAGATATACCCTCCCTCGGTCTGGGCGGTTTTTAAAAATTTCCTTCGGGCGGGCGTATTGAAAAACAGATTTCTGACGATAAAGGTCGTCCCTTCCGGAACACCTGCTTCGTCAAATACCGTCTCTCTGGCTCCCTCGATACAATAGCGGATCCCCGTGACCGCCTGCTTTGTCTTTGTCAGAAGCTCGACCTGCGAAACCGCGGCGATACTCGACAGCGCCTCTCCCCGAAAGCCGAGGCTTGCGATATGAGGCAGGTCTTCGGCGGAAAGGATCTTGCTGGTCGTATGCCTTAAAAATGCCGTCCGGATCTGATCTCTCTCGATCCCCGAGCCGTTATCGGTCACACGGATATAGGCGATCCCGCCCTCCTTAATCTCAACGGTAATGGCGGTAGCCCCTGCGTCAATGGCGTTCTCCACCAGCTCCTTCACTACGCTTGCCGGGCGCTCAACGACCTCGCCCGCCGCTATTTTATTGATCGTCTCGGTATCCAGAGCATGAATGACCGCACCCATAAACTACCACCTGTTATTTAATGTATTCTTTAACCGGTTCAGGGTATTTAACGCCTCCATGGGAGTCATCCGGTTAACGTCCATTTCCTTGATCTCAGCAATGATATCGTCGTCCCGCACGGTATCAAACAGCGACATCTGCGCCATATCGACCTCGTCGTACTTTTTGACCTCTTTCTTCCTTGTTCCGTCCTCTCCGGCAAGTCTTCGGACATTGATCGTAATGTCGTTATCCGAAAGCTCATCGACGATTTCCTTAGCCCGCTCGATCACAGCCTCCGGAACCCCCGCAAGCCTTGCTACCTGAATCCCGTAGCTCTTATCCGCGCCGCCTGCGACGATCTTTCTGAGGAAAACGATATCCTCTCCCTGCTCCTTGACCGCGACGCAGTAATTTTTTACCGAATCAATCTTTCCCTCAAGCTCCGTCAGCTCATGATAATGGGTGGCAAATAAGGTCTTGGCCCCAAGGAGCTTGGGCTGCGAGATATATTCGATGACCGCCCAGGCGATGGAAAGCCCGTCAAAGGTCGAGGTACCGCGTCCGATCTCATCTAAGATCAGAAGACTCTTATTCGTCGCGTTCCTCAGGATATTCGCCACCTCCGTCATTTCGACCATAAAGGTGCTCTGACCGCTTGCCAGATCGTCCGAAGCGCCGACCCTGGTAAAGATCCGGTCGACGAGGCCGATATTCGCGCTCTTTGCGGGAACGAAGCTGCCGATCTGGGCAAGCAGAACAATCAGCGCGGTCTGCCGCATATACGTCGACTTTCCGGCCATATTCGGTCCGGTGATGATACTGATCCGGTCCTTTCCGTCCAGATAGGTATTGTTGTCCACGAAGAGATCGTTCTCGATCATGGTCTCCACTACCGGATGTCTGCCGCCCTTGATGTCGATGATCCCCTTCTCATTTAAGGACGGCCGGACATAGCCATTTCGGACCGCGGTCTGCGCTAAGGAGCAGTAAGCGTCGATCACCGCGATGATCTTAGCGCTTTTCTGTACCCGTTCCACCGCGTCCGCTACGGTCTGTCGGATCTCGGAGAAGAGATCATATTCTAATGAAAACAGCTTGTCCTCGGCATTTAAGATCGTATCCTCAAGTTCCTTTAACTTATCCGTCGTATACCGCTCCGCGTTGACCAGGGTCTGCTTTCGGATATAGTCCTGCGGAACCAGATTTTTATAGGAATTTGTCACTTCAAAATAATAGCCGAAGACCTTGTTGTACTTGATTCGAAGATTCTTGATCCCGGTCCTCTCCCGGTCGCTCTCCTCCAGCTCCGAAAGCCATTTCTTTCCCTCGGTTTTGGCCTTCCTCAGCTCATCCACCTTCTCGTTAAAGGAGCTTTTGATGATCCCGCCCTCCTTCAGCTGAAGCGGCGGTTCCTCGTTGATCGAATCCTGAATTAGTTTACATAAATCTTCCAATGGATCCAGCTCGTCAAGAAGCGTCTTCAGCTCCTTCCCGGAAAGATCCTCCCGTAACGCCCGGATATGCGGCAGCATGGAGATCGAGCCGGCAAAAGCGATCATATCCCTGGGATTTGCGGTATGATAGCTGATACGGCTCGCGAGTCGCTCCAGGTCATAGATCGGATTCAGATACTCCCGAAGCTCCTCCCGCAAAACATTGTTTTCTACAAGCTCTTCCACCGCATTCAATCGGCCGTTGATCTCATCCTTTCGAAGCAGGGGCTGCTCAATAAAGCTCCGAAGCATCCTGGCCCCCATAGCCGTTTTTGTTTTATCCAGGACTCCGAAGAGCGAACCCTTTTTCTGCTTATCCCGGATCGTTTCTGTTAACTCCAGATTCCTTCTTGTCGCCATATCAAGGAGCATAAAGGAATTCTGCGAAAACGAGGTCAGGGTCTTCATATGGCTGATATCCGAGCCCTTATGCAGTTCATAGAGATACTTTAACAGCGCTCCCGCCGCGATCTCTGGCAGGGACCCTTCCGTAAGACCAAAGCCCGAAAGGGTCTCCACCTTGAAATGCTCCTTTAAGGTCCTCTCACAGAGCTTATCGTCAAAATACCAGGCTTCTAAGGAAAAGACCGTGATCGACAGCTTATATTTGACGTTCTCGATGTCCACGCCGCTTACTAAAAACGCTTCGTTGCAGATGATCTCCGAGGGCTCGAAGCGGTAGATCTCATCTAACATATCTTCCTCGGAATCCACCTCAGTCACTAAGAATTCCCCGGTCGTGATATCCGCGATGGACATCCCGAAGCAGTCCGCCATATATACGATGCACATCAGGTAATTATTCCTGGTAGAGTCGAGGGCATCAATATCGAGGTTCGTTCCCGGGGTCACGATCCTTGTAACCTCACGCCGCACCAGGCCCTTTGCTTCCTTCGGATCCTCCATCTGCTCGCAGATTGCGACCTTGTGGCCGTTCTGGATCAGCTTATTGACGTAGCCCTCCACCGCGTGATGCGGCACGCCGCACATAGGCGCTCGCTCCTCAAGACCGCACGCCTTGCCCGTAAGCGTCAGATTCAACTCCTTCGAAGCGATCAGAGCATCCTCAAAAAATATCTCGTAAAAATCTCCCAGCCGATACATCAGGATACAATCGGAGTATTCCTTCTTTGTATCCATATAATTTTGCATCATCGGTGACAATTCAGACAATTACTTTTCCTCCGGACACGCTTCCCTTATCATCTCAGAAAGCGTGCTTCCCTCCCGTTTCCTTGTAAGCTCCGCAAGGCCTAACTTCGTAAGCTCGATAAAGGAGGTTTTAACACTGTCCTTTTCTATGGCAAGCCTGAGCTCCCTGATCAGACGCTCTTCATCCTCTTTCCGGTCCATATTGATAAAATCAATAATGATGATGCCGGAAAGATTCCGAAGTCTTATCTGCCTTGCCGCTTCCCTGGCGGCTTCTAAATTGACGAAAAGGATCGTATCCTCTTTTTCCTTCTTCTTATCGATCCTTGCGGTATTCACATCAATCGAGACCAAAGCCTCCGTCTGCTCGATTACGATGCTTCCTCCGCTCTTTAACCAGACGCGTCTGTCAAGCGCTCTTTTGATCTCAGCCTCAAGTCCCTCGAAATGAAACAGGGAGAGCAGCTCATCCTGATAGAGCGTAATGCTTACCCTGTTCTTTAACTCCTCCGGAAGTCCTTCGAGAAATTCCTTTTTAATTCTCTCGTATTCCTCGGGAAGATCCGTTCTGATCTCAAGGGGCGCATTCAAATCGATCCGGTAAAGCTCCCGGATTAACTCCGCGGGAGGCTCGTAAAGCAGGGAATAGTCCGTTCGTTTATCCTGAACCAGTAAAATACTGTCCATTTTATCGGACAGTTTCTTTATCTCTCCGACTACTTCCGAAAAATCCACCCGGGCTGCGTTCGTCCGAAGCAGAACATCATACCGCGGACTTAAATTACTCTCCCCGAAAGTCGCAAGAAAGCTCTCCCTAAGTTTGTTCTTTTCCTCCGGCTGCAATCTGCCGGAAAAGAGGAGCTTTCCCGAGGGCTTTCCCGCATAGAGCACCGCGCAGTATCTTCCAAAGAGCGAGAGCTTTTTACTTACGCCGTGCTTCTTGTCGCCTCTGCCCTCCTTGACGATCTGTACCGGAAGCACCGTTTCCGCCTTAACGTCTCCGCCGTCTAAAAACCCGCAGGAATCCGGAGACAGCCTTACAAAGCCGGAGCCGATATTTTTAATCTGCTTTTCGACTCTTCCAAGCACGATCCGCCCAAGCAGGGAGCTCTCCCGAAACAGGCGAAGCTCCTGAAAGCCGTCCTCATCCAAAAGCGCATAAAGAAACCTGCCCCGGTAGCTTGTAACGACTGCCCGGACCATCAGAGGATCTCCCTTCCGATCGCGTCTAAGGACACAAAGTCCGGAACAGCACCCGTATACAGCTCAAGCCTCAGGATCCCAAGCAGCTCCTCTGAGAAGACTTCCCCCTTTTCCTCAAACAGCGCCTTCATAAGAAGCTCAGGCTTCGTATTATCGACACTTCCGCAGGAAAGTCTTACATTTACCGCCTCCCCATCTGGTTTACACTGATAGATAAAGGGTTTTATATCAATCTCCCTTTCGTTCTTTTTTGTTTTTTTAAGAACGGGGATCGTATCCTTTGTCAATAACCGCGAAAGCTCCGTGAGAAAGGAGAACGACAGCTTTACCCCCTCCTTTATGCTTACCCGGTAATCCGCCGCGGTAACGCTTGCCATAGCGTTTTCCACCTTTTCCGGAAGCTCCTTGAAGGACAGGATCCGTATCTCCGGGACCGAATTCTCATTCAGCAGTACAAGCGCTTCCTTCGAGGCTATCTTTTCCGTGATCTCGATATCCATATACTCGCCGAGGCTTTCCGCCCCAAGTCCTAAAGGCAGCGCAAAGGACATGATCTGGTGCGGACTCATCCCCTGGGAATAGGCGATGGGAATGCCGCTTCTTCGGATCAGCTGCTGAAAAAAATGCATCAGATCCAGATGTCCTAAAAAGCGCATCGAGCCTGTTTTACTGAATTTAACCCTGATTCGCATAACAGATCCCTCCGCCGTAGACAGCCGCCCCGCAACCGGAGCATTTCTCCCTGCAATTTGGCGTGACCTCTTCTCTCTTTGCCTTTTCCCACTCGTTCTTTAAAAAGTCCTTTCGGACACCGATATCGATAAAATCCCAGGGAAGCAGCTCATCTGTGTCCCTCTCCCTGCACGCAAAAAACGACAGCGACAGTCCGCACTCCGAAAACGCCTCTTTCCAGGGCTGTTCCTTAAAGGTTTCGGTCCATGCGTCAAAACAGGCGCCCTTTTGATACGCTTTCAGGATAACGGCAGAAAGTCTCCGGTCTCCCCTTGCCATCGCTCCCTCTAAAACGCTTACCGCCGCGTCGTGCCAGTTATACCGAATGCTCTTTTTGTTCAGCTGCTTCTGCATCTCTTCATTTACCAGATGGGCTTTCGAAAGAAACTCCTCTGCCGTACCCATCCCCGCCCACTGAAATGGGGTAAAGGGCTTTGGGACAAAAAAGGAGGTGGAGGTCACGATCGAAACCTTCCCCTTTCGCTCCTCCTTGGGAATCAGATCGTAGTAGAGCCATGCGATCGAATCGGAGAGCTTTGCGATCCCCCGCATATCCTCCTCAGTCTCTGTGGGAAGTCCCAGCATAAAATACAGCTTGATCCGATTCCAGCCGCCAAGAAAGGCCTTGGTACAGCCGTCCAGAATATCCTCCTCGGAAAGCCCCTTGTTGATGACGTTCCTAAGTCTCTGGGAGCCGGCCTCCGGCGCGAAGGTCACAGAGCTTTTCTTGACGTCCTGCACCTTCTTCATGACATCTAACGAGAACGCGTCCACCCGAAGGGAGGGAAGCGAAATGTTTAATTTGTTCTCATCGGCGTAATCGATCAGAAAATCGATCAGCTCCGGAAGTCTTGAATAGTCGCTGGAGCTTAAAGAGCTTAAGGAAATCTCATCATGCCCGGAATTCTTCAGCATACAGACCGCGTAATCCTTAAGTGTACCAAGCTCCCTTTCCCGAAGCGGCCGATAGATCATTCCCGCCTGGCAGAAGCGGCAGCCCCGGATGCAGCCCCGCATGATCTCAAGCACCACCCGATCCTGTGTCACCTTGATAAATGGCACGATGGGCTTCTTCGGATAATATGTGTCCGTAAAATCGGTCACAATCTGGCGTTTAACGACCTTTGGCACCTGATCGTCCTTCGGGGTGAAGGAAATCAGTTTTGCCTCGGGCTCCTCCGACTCATAGCACACCTCATAGAGTCCCGGCACATAGATCCCGGGGACCTTTGCCGCCTTTTCTAAAAACTCCTGCCGCACAAAGCCGTTCTCAGCGTATTTACATTCCTTATACAGATCTAAAAGCTCCCGGTATCTCGTTTCGCCCTCCCCGATATATACGAGATCAAAAAAATCGGCGACAGGCTCCGGATTATAGGTACAGGGTCCACCACAAATAAGGATAGGGTCGTCGTTTCCCCTATCCTTTGAAAAATAAGGCACTCCGGAAAGCTCCAGGATCTGGCAGATATTCGTATAGCTCATCTCATACTGGAGCGTTATCCCGATAAAATCAAATTCCCTGAGAGGATCCTGCGACTCCAGAGCAAAGAGCGGTATTTTCTGCTCCTTTAAGATCTTTGCCAGATCGATCCAGGGGCAGTAGACCCGTTCGCACCAGACATCCGGAAAGCTGTTGAACATCTCATAGAGGATCTGTATCCCCAGATGCGACATCCCGATCTCATACAGATCCGGAAAGCACATGGCAAACCGGATATCCACGCTGTCCCTGTCCTTTACAACGCTTCCGACCTCTCCTCCGATATACCGGGCGGGCTTTTCCACCCGAAGCAGTATGTCCTCCGATAACGCAAGCTGTCTCATCTATCTGTTTGCAAGCTCCTCTGTGATATCGCTCCAGGTCAGATCACATTCCGCCATCAGGACCATCATATGATAGAGGAAATCCGCCATCTCATAGCGTACTTCCTCCTTATTCGGGTTCTTGGCCGCGATCACGATCTCCGTCGCCTCTTCACCGACCTTCTTTAAAATCTTATCCAACCCCTTATCGAAAAGATAATTCGTATAGGAGCCGTCCTTCGGATTCTCCTTCCGATCCTTGATCACGGAGAATACCTCTTCAAAGACCTGTAACGGATTTTTCGTCTCCGACCCTTCTTTTTTCAGGATCTCGTTAAAGAAGCAGGAATAGCTGCCGGTATGGCAGGCC